>JAUMZX010000235.1 GCA_030527905.1 Cardiobacteriaceae bacterium | reverse complement strand
AACGCAGCGAAAGACCGTCTGAAAACCGCCCGTCGCGCGGCAACAACAAAACGCCCCAACAAAAACAAGGCAACACCGCCATGGCCGATGCTTTTGCCAAATTGAAGCATTAAAATAGTAACTCTCTGTTATTTTATCTCATACCCAAATACATTCAGCCTATGATAAAGAAACTATGATAAATAATTTCAGAATTTAATTCAGTAACATTACAAAGTATTCTGATTACAAAAGTTAATTAAATTAATGTAGGAGACGTCTTAAATAGAGTTTAAAAATTCTAGAATAATTGATTTTTTTTCAAATGAAAAAATTAAATATCATATCCCCGTTTATCAACGTGCGTATTCATGGGATAAATCAAATTGGGCTACATTTTTAGATGATTTAAAAGAATCTCTACAAGGAGATAACGACTACTTTTATGGAAATGTAATGTTAGAAGAACTTCCGAATAGTGATTTCGACATTATTGATGGACAACAACGTCTATCAACCATGATTATTTTTGTTAGGGCATTAATTAACATTCTAAAAAAAAGAAATTTCAATGAAAAAGAATTTGACATTGATAAAGAAGAAACCAATTATCTTAGATATAAGTCTTCGATCAAACTCCGTCCAGTTGAATATGATAGAGAGGCATGGGATGCAATTATCATCGATAACGATAATGAATTTAAACCAAAATCAACATCTCAAAAAAGATACCGGGAAGCTAAGAATTATTTCGAGGATGAACTATCAGAACTAGATACGCCTACTCTTATAAAAATTTCTAAAAAACTTTCTGCCAGTGTAATTAATGAAATAGTTCTAAAGGGCAAAAAAGAGTCTTCCCTGATGTTTGAACTCCAAAACAATCGAGGAAAGGATCTTACCGACATGGAGAAAATTAAGTCTTTCTTCATGTATAAGGTTTATTCAAATACTCACTCTGAAGAAACAGAAGATATTATCAACAGATTGTCAAAAATTTTTGAAGAGATCTACCGCATCACTGCTGATATCAAACCCAGCGAAGATAGTATACTTATATATCATAACAATGCATATTTAAAGGGATATGCTTACCGATCAATTGAAGACATAAAAGAAGCACTGTTACGCAGTACCTCCCCTATAGAGTGGATACAAGATTATTCGAAGAAGCTTCTAAAATCTTTCTCAAACATTAAAGAATTTGAATCGGATGATTTTGATGAGAAAAACCAATTATTAAATTTTAAAACAATACCAGCTTGGGCATGGGCATTCATTCTAAAAGGATATGAATATTATGGAAATGATTTATCAACTAAAAAACGATATTTAGTTTTATTAGAAAAATTGATTTTTAGATCAGAGCTTGAATCTCGGAGAGCAAAAATTCAAGAAAAATTAAGCAAAATTCTTCTAAATTTTTCTGGTAATTTTGAATGTTTCGAAGCATCAATCGCAAATGCATTATCCAAACATGCTTGGTATTGGAATAAATCTCAAATGAAAAAAAACCTAATGGCTGACATGTATGGGAATAAATTACTCTATTATATTCTTTGGGAATACGAAAAATCTATTCAAAACAAAGGTTATAAAATCAATAATGTTAGCTTGGAAAATGAACAAATCGAACATATTTCTCCACAAACAGAACCTAAAATTTCTATTGAATCAGGATACCAATTAAACGATTATGGTCGTTATGATACTGCGTTTGAAGAAAAATACATTAATAATATCGGAAATCTTATGCTGATTTCAGGCTCACATAATGCATCGATTGGGAATAAACCTTTTAAGGACAAACTATCATCTTATAAAACTAACCCTCTTTTAAACCAACAAGCCCAGCTAAAAGAATTTCTAGAAAATCAAGCGCAACCTTTTTGGGGAGAAAAACAAATTGAGGCAAGGGGAAAGGCGATTATTGACTTCGCAATGGACCGATGGAAAATCGATTAGGAATAAAGCCAAATTGGTAACAATAAAGCTCATTGAAAAAAATTTAATTTTGAAGCAGCCAAACGTTATCTTTCTTCTTCGTTAAAACGCGGCTACGCCAGCGAAAACGGCACTGACTTAAATGACATCTTGAGACCTGTGCAAAACCCTCCATCTCATCCACTCATTCATTTTTAAACACAAAT
>JAUMZX010000234.1 GCA_030527905.1 Cardiobacteriaceae bacterium | reverse complement strand
TGATGATGCAAGAAAATGAGTAGAAAACAGGCTCATTTGTGTTGAAAAATGAATGAGTGGATGAGTTGGAGGGTTTTGCACAGGTCTCAAGTTATACCAAGATAGGATGCGATATGATGATGAGGAACGCGTTTAAACAGCTCGGGTTGTTTTTTCATCAGCTCAAGATAACGTTGTTGCGGAGAATTTTTGATTCGAGATAAAAATAACTCTGAATAGTTGGTAAACCGATGGCTTAGCCAATCGATTAAAAAGTTAGTTGCATATAATGAAGCTTCTTTCCAAAGCATAAAACTTTCCCTGCTAATTTTAATTAGCTCGCACGGTTCTATAGTTTCAATAGCGAATCTACTCGGACATTGCCAATAAAAACTTTCGAAAGAGGCGACCAGTTGCTGTTCAAAGAAAAACTGCAATGTAATATCTCGTCCACCATCATTATGAGAAATTCTGGCCGCACCTTGATTGATTACATAAATGGCATCAGAAACACATCCTTCATGCAGCAAAAACTGGTTTTTTGAAACACAAAACGGCTTAACTTTATCTTGATAAGAAAGTAAATCTGCAATTGCATCTATTCGTTGAGGCGAAATTTGTTCTTTGGAAAGAGACATAGACATCAATCACCTTGTTTTGCTTGAAATAAATTTGGAGAGGTTGTCCCTCAAGTCCTGACTTGATGTTTTCAGACAGGCTTTTAACATCATCATAACGCCATTCTCATATGAACATGCGCAATGCCTGCTTCTTCAAACACTTCGCCAAATGGTTCGAAGCCAATTTTTTCATATTTTTCATAGAATCCGCGAGCGCTGATTTGAACGTGCAGCTCGATAAGCAGGTAATTTTGTTGTTTGGCAAAATTAATGGTGGCTTCTAAAATTACTTTTTTCTTTATATCAATGCAATTTTAAAAATTTTATTTTTTTGTATCAATCATATAATATTTATCTAAACCTACCTAAATAACTGTTACTTTAGAAAATTTGTATTTTTCCGGAAAATCACTGATTAATTACTTTGTTTCGGTTTCCATTAATACTTTCAGTAATGCCGTTAATCCTTCGTTTAACTGCCGTTGCTGATCTTCTGACAAAGCGGACAAAATACGTTTCTCATTCTCTACATGCGGGTACACGACTTTCTCAATTAATTCTTTGCCGCTGTCTGTGAGTTGCACCAGCATACTACGTGCATCATCAGGGTTGGGAATGCGGGTAATCCAGCCATGCTTTTCCATTTTCTGCAGTCGGGATGTCATGGTGCCAGAGGTAATCATCATGGAATTAAACAATGACGTAGGTGTAAGGCAATAAGGACTGCCCGAACGACGCAACGTTGCCAATACATCAAAATCAGGGCGACATAGTCCATATTGGTTAAAGATGCTTTCTATACGGCTTTCTCCGAATAACACACAACGCTTTAACCGTCCAAAAACAGCCATTGGCGCTGCATCTATTTCGGGCAGCTCCTTTTGCCATTGCGCGACGATGTGGTCAAGCGCATCTTTTTCGGTTTGCGATTCAGCCATTTTTTTATGTTTTTCAGGTAAAAGCGTTATTAATATTTTACCTTGTATGAACGGTCTTTTGTAGACACCTATTTTACCTTGATATCAAGATAATTTACGGGTAAAATAATTTTATCTTGAGTCAAAGATAAATTCAAAAAATAATCTCTATTTGTTATTAATAACTATATGAAAGGCTAATCTATGCAAAACCGTTTTCTTCTCATTATAACCACAGCTTTGGCGCCGTTGATTTGGGGATCAACTTATCTGGTAACGGCTGCGTTTCTACCGCCAGACCGCCCGTTTACCGCAGCATTAATACGAGTATTACCAGCAGGCGTGTTATTGTTACTCTGGCAACGTCGTACACCACGTAAGCATGATTGGTTAAAAGTATTTATTCTGGGTGTACTCAATATCGGTTTTTTCCAAGCGATGTTATTCGTTGCCGCCTATCGCTTGCCTGGAGGTTTAGCTGCCATTTTAAATTCAACGCAAACTTTAATGGTGCTGGCGTTGACTTGGCTAGCAGGTAAGCAATCGTTTTCCAAAAGCACGTGGTTGGCTGCCGGTTTGGGCGTGCTTGGTATCGCACTATTAGTTTATTCACCACAAGCACAATTCGATACGGTCGGCATTATCGCTGCGT
>JAUMZX010000233.1 GCA_030527905.1 Cardiobacteriaceae bacterium | reverse complement strand
TGATGAAGATCCTCCGAAATAACCCTAGTTGATATTTTTTCTTCCTAAGCCCCTTTATTATCCAAATGTTAATCCTGCTTCTCCAACCAAACGTCCCTCATCGCTTTAGCCTCTTCAAAATAAGCATACAGGCCTTCAGCATTACCAGTTTGCAACAAATGTTCCACTTTATCCAGTTGAGTGCGCTGCCCTTGGATTAAATCTAGCAAACTGAAACGATTGGCCAAGCAAATATCCGTCCAGATAGCAGGATGGCTTGAAGCAATCCGCGTAAAATCTCGAAAACCGGAAGCGGCAAAGTTTAGATAAAGCTCAGCATCAGCATGATCTTGAATTTGATGTACATAGGAAAATGCCAACACATGCGGCATATGCGATACGGCAGCAAAAATCGCATCGTGCTCCACCGCCGACATCCTGAACGTGCACGCCCCCACCGCTCGCCACAACTCTTCCACCAAACCTAATGCAGCAGGGTTTTGCACAGGATTAGGGCATAAAACCAGCTTTTTACCCTCATACAAACCAAATTGCGCAGCCAAAGCACCATGCCTGTCTGAACCGGCAATGGGGTGCGCCGCCACACAATTTGACAAATGATTGGGCAGATAACGAGCAAACGCTTGTAGTGCTGATTGCTTGGTACTACCCACATCGCTAATCACGGTTTCTTGCTGTAACAAGGGGGTTAGTTGTATGCAAATCTTCGGCAACGTCGCCACCGGCGTTGCAATCAATACCAAATCGGAGTCGATAATGCTTGCAGAGTCTATTTCTGTTGCTGCCTTATCAATCACTTTACGTTCAAGCGCCCGTTCAAGATTCTGAGCGTTGACATCCACACCAATAACTCGCCGCACCAAACCCTTGCGCTTTAAATCAAGCGCAAAAGAACCTCCAATCAGCCCAACGCCGATCACGGTCATTTGGTTCAAAGAGAAAGTGGCCATAACAAAAGATTTTTAGTTAAACAACGGAATAAATAAATTGATAAGCAATCCTGTAAACCCCGGTCTTACCAAGCGAAACACACTACAAAGGATCTAAAAACCATACTTACACCAGACAATTTGAACTTTTCATTTACAGCTCAATACCAATAGTTTGTTACAGGTATTTATATCATATTACGTTATAAATTCTTGATTGAAATTTAATAAAATTTCCACAATCAAAAACAAGGTATTAATAAATAAACTATTTTAAATTATGACAATAATATAAAAACAAAATAATCAATGATGTTAAAATCCATTTTTTAGATGTCAGCCCTATAATCTTTAATAAAGCTGAATGGTTTTGTGATTAATTAATTTTGCATATGCCGTTATATAAATTTTTCTTTTAAGGAGTTTACTGTGCAAGTTTTAAATACAAATGAACTAAATCAGGTTTATGGTGGTTTGATTCCTGTACTCTTAATAGGTGTTACGGTTGTTATTGCTTTTGAGATATACAACACACCACCAGCTTATTAATATCATCTTAGAAGTATTATTCAACTTATCACCGATGCCATTAATACATCTTTTAGCATAACGCTATTATTTCTAGATTTCATTTTATGCAATGATATAAATCTTGCAATCAAGCTGTTTGAGATAATTTATTCAGGCCTCTTGATTTATATATTACATAGAAATATAAAATCAAGTTTTGCACAATTATAATAAAATGATGTCAAAAACAGCCCAAAATAATTAAAAATAAGCTTTTAAGTAAAGCCAAACCGATGATTAGGTTTATATACTGAATTTAATAGAATTAATTCTATTTTGAAGGTTTCCCCAACAAAATCCGTTATCGCCAAGCCGCCATAAATTCCCGCCAATGCTCTGCTTCTTCCTGACTTTTCAGATATTGGCGTATACGGCGGATTTCCTGCTCGTATTCATCACCATCCAGCGCGCCGCCCATTAGACAAAAGCGCAGATACATCAAATAAGTATTGGCTGCATCGGTTTCACAATAATCACGAATTTCCACTATTTTCCCTGCTTGATAAGCATCCCACACCTTACTGCCGTCCATACCCAATTTACCGGGGAAACCACAAAGTTTAGCCATATCATCAAGCGGAACACTGGCCCGCGGTTGATATAAAGCAAGCAAATCCATCAAATCACAATGGCGGTTATGATAACGGCTAATATAGTTATTCCATTTGAAATCTCGACTATCACCGAAATCGCCCTCTCCCATATCCCAATAA
>JAUMZX010000232.1 GCA_030527905.1 Cardiobacteriaceae bacterium | reverse complement strand
TGAAAGCCATCTGTGTAAACCTGCTTAAAGCGGGGAACAGGATAGAGATGTTTTTTCCTGTCTAAAAGGCGGGGAATCGCCCAGATATTGGGTATTTCAGGAATGATGATGCAAGAAAATAAGCAGAAAACAGGTTCATTTGTGTTGAAAAATGAATGAGTGGATGAGTTGGAGGGTTTTGCACAGGTCTCAAAATAAAAACAGCATCTTAAAAAATACGGTATGGATATTGTGAAAATAACTGGAAAATCCTAAACGCGCATTTATGTAATAAATGCCTTCTACATATAACAACCTGTACCATTCTGACGCAATCTACGCCCTATTAAAACAGCGCAGCCCTATCCCTTTACACGAAAAATACGGCCAAAATAGATGCCCTAGAAAAACGTTGCCCTCTCTCAAAAAACAGCGTTTCTATAATACATATATCGTCGGCACCTCATATATTCATGAAAAAATCATCAATAAATAAGCCGCAAAGATCAACCTCGCTCATTCAATATCACCGCAGACAAAATTAACTCCATTCAAAAATATGCTTTCCGCAGCACCAAACATTTCGAACATCAAAACAAAAAAAAACGCCGGAACATCCGGCGCTTTTATTCAATAACGCGATTAACGCATCACGCCACTATTACATGTCGTTTCTACCTTATTGCCATAAGGATCCGTAAATCCGAAGAAAGCCTCATTACCTTTTTGATGCCATTCAGCACCACGACCGAACAACCCATTATTACTGGTATAACGCTCACCAGAACCGGAAACATCTCGTTGAAGCACAGCGCTCTTATCATCCACACGCACTTCAATCTGCTCATTAGACAAATTACGAACATTCACCCCCAAACCATTCTGGCAATCGAAGTGAGCAGCACCATTCGGCATTGCCGCAGGTGGTGCATTATTAGGCATAGCAGAACTGCCATTACCAGCCATATTCATTGGGGCACCTTGCTGCGGAGCAGCACCTCCGCCACTACTGACGCAAGCAGCCAAGCTCAATGCAGCCAATCCCGGGATTATTAACATAGACATTTTCATCGGAGGAACTCCTGTTTAAATTTGAGGAAACTGTAATCAATCACAGCGTGCGCATCATAATGGAAGACGAGGATTTATCAATATAATGTTTAGCAAGACACAAAACCACAGGCTAACCATTTAGCAAGCATCCTATCTCAGAGCAACCCTTATACTATGCAACATCGTAAATGTTACCGACGTGGCACATTACGACATACCATTCATATTTTAGGAGTTTTACATGAAATTATGGTTCCCCGTCACGGCCGCTATTTTGGCTTTAGGTGTCTCTGTCACAGCTTCTGCTGCAGGCGGCACAGTCTCTTACCAATGTCAAAGCGGCAAATCTGTCAGCGTGAATTACGCATTCAATAGCGCAGGAATTCCCACATCCGCCACAGCAAAAATCAACGGAACATCACGTACCATGAAATACGATCTTGACCGTTCCGACAATACCGATACCTATTTCAAAGATAGTAACGGCTATAACCTCAGCGCTTCACAAATGGATTCACAGAACTATCGCGAATCGTCAATCATGATTCTTTCGCCAAAAGATGAAATCCTCTACAAAGACTGTTCACCTAGTACAAAAGGAAGCATGAAAAGCGAAAATAGCAAAGCAGCCAAAAGCGGTAGTGTTTCTTACATGTGCCAAGATAATCGCCGTTTGAAAGTAAACTATGTATTCAATAGTGCAGGTGTGCCTGTCAAAGCGGAAGCCAATATCAAAGGTAAAAACCGCAGCATGAAATACGATTTAGATCGTTCTGATAATACTGATACTTACTTCAAAGACAGTAGCGGTTTCAACATCAGCACATCCAATATGGATTCCAGCAATTTCCGTGAAGCACCCATCATGGTATTTTCGCCTAATGACGAAATCCTCTACAAAGATTGCTCACCTCAATAAAAGCTGATGACACAGAAAAAAGCCCGCATGCTGCGGGCTTTTTTTGCACTACAAAACACGCTATACATCCGACAACACGAACTAACAAAAAAATGCAAAACATCATAAAACTAGTAATGCAGTGCGTAACTAAACTAGGCGCTGTATTAAATTACCCCTAAATACCCACACCCAGCTCGCCAGATTTTCAGCTACTGACCTGATATTCCAAAATGGTTTTGATAGTGTGAGACCTGTGCAAAACCCTCCAACTCATCCACGCATTCATTTTTCAACAC
>JAUMZX010000231.1 GCA_030527905.1 Cardiobacteriaceae bacterium | reverse complement strand
AAAAATAAAAGCAAACAAATCTCAAAAATGTAAACAACGCTCCGATTTCCTACATGAAATACCTACCTAAAGGTTTTTAGGCAGGTATTGCTATGGTAATGCGAAATTATTTTAGACTGTGTAATCCAATGGCAATACTGGCAAAAAATCCAATTATTGTGGCGAATGTCCAAATAATCACATGTCTATATTGATAAACTTCGCTTAAAGACAAGATATTTCTCTTGTCATAAATGATTTAGAATCCAGCCTGATTTTCCAGTTTTTCCACAAGCGCATCGTCCAGATGTAGGGCTTCGGCAAGTTCGTGTAAATAGACGATTTCTTTACGGTCAAGGTCGCCACAAACGATTCGAGAAGCTAAGTAGATTTCAGCGGCAAGGGCAGGGTCATTACCCACAGATGCGGCAAGGCTACGCGGTGTTGCTGGGTTGTTGATTTGTTGTTCAAGCCAATTTTTTAGTTCTGGATTTTCTGAACCCACTTGCGTCAAGATGGTGTTGCTTTCGCTAGCATCAATACGCCCATCGGCAGCTGCCGCAGCAATCATCGACTTGATGATGAGTTCACTGGCATTCGCGCTTTGGGTTGGAGTGCGATTTTCCGCAGGTATGAATTCTGCTTGTTGGGCTGCGTTCTGTGTGCCTTGTGTCGTTTGATGATTTTTCCATGCGTTGTAGGCAAGTGCACCTATTGCTGCAACGGATCCTAGTTTTAAAGCGTCTTGACCAAAGCCTTTTTTTCCCATTAATAGTGAGAGTAGTCCGGTCGCGGCCATTCCTCCCCCAAAGCCTTTGAGTGTGTCGTTGTTGATGTTGTTAAGAATGCCGCCCAGTCCACGGTTATTATTATATTGGCGCGCGATTTGCTGCCCGCCGCTAAGTACTTGGTTTAAGATACTGCTGAGGTCCATTAGGTTTAGCTCCTTAGTATATGGGAAATAATAATGTTGGTTAGTCATTATATAGAGTTCCAGTATGTTCGTTGTAGTTAAGGAATTTTATGGCGCGCTTTGGTAATGTTATTTATTGCGGTGATATTTTCTGAGTAAGGTTGATTTAGGGAGGGTTTATGCAGTTTGAACGGGTGGGACAGCGTTATGCAACGTTTTTTGCATTAGTTGTGTTTTTTTTACTGTGTGCGCTTTTCTATTTTTTCTATTTTCGTTATGAAGAAGCGTCATATTTGCCAAATCGCGATGTTGTTGCAGTAGATGAGGTGCTTACGTTGAAAGTATCTGCTGACGGTCATTTTCGGGTATCTGGAACCATTAATGGTCAATCGGTGCTGTTTATGTTGGATACGGGCGCAAGTGGGGTTGCCTTAAGTGATGGGTTGGCGCGTCGTCTTGGTTTACAGATGAAAGGTTCACAACTGACATCAACCGCAAATGGAACGGTAGATGCGCGCTTATCCAATGTTGATACGCTCGCTTTTGGTGGTTGGACTTTTTCGCAGGTTCCTGTCTTTGTGTTGCCTGAGATGGATGATGCTGAAGTGTTATTGGGTATGCGGATACTACGCCATTTTTTATGGAATCAGGCTGATGGTGTGTTACATCTGCGCTATGCATCATAAAGTTATCCACATTTTTTGTGTATAAGCATGTGTCATTTTTCCTTACTCCGTGTCCAGTAAAAGATTTTTTCCCTGCTTATTTTTTAAGCATGATGATTTTTGCTTCAGTTTGTTGTTTTTTCTATATTTATATCTTGAAATGGAAAAAGTAGCGTGCTATATGGGCTGCTTTTTCTATATTGGGAACAATAATTTTTATTATTTACACTTTTTTATGCTATCGGTATAGTGTGCGGCTTTCTTGAATTAGTGAAGGAGCGATTCATGGAATTTCTTAAAGCGCATGTAGATTATATGATTCTTGGTATTTTGGGATTGATGAGTCTTATTATGTTGTGGAAGGTGATTGAGCGTTATATTTTTTTCGCGCGCGTCAATGTAAGAGATTATGCCAATATTCATGATCTTAATATTGCCTTAGAACGTAATTTAACCGCAGTTTATACCGTGGGTTCAAATGCGCCTTATGTGGGATTGCTTGGTACGGTCACGGGTATTCTGATTACTTTCTACGATATGGGGCAACATGGCGGTAATATTGATGCCGCGCAGATTATGATAGGTCTGGCATTGGCGCTAAAAGCGACAGCTCTGGGAATTCTGGTCGCTATTCCTTCTATTGTAGGAAATTGGAGCGTTGTTTACAGTAATTTGAGAGAATACTGTAATGAACA
>JAUMZX010000230.1 GCA_030527905.1 Cardiobacteriaceae bacterium | reverse complement strand
ATTTGTGTTGAAAAATGAATGAGTGGATGAGTTGGAGGGTTTTGCACAGGTCTCATTCTATTTAAATATAATAGGTTAGAATAATGGGTAAGATAATACCCACCCTACTGTTTTTCACATCCCTATAAAGCTGATGGAACGACAGGAAAGATTGATAGTGCAGATAGTGGACTATTTGAAACTGTAGAGATAGTCAGTTTTATGAAATTCTCGCCTTAATCCATCATATCGCCGTTAGATTAAAACAGCAACAATAGAAATATTAATTGGCGTCCATTCCGATTTTTCTTGCGTAATAGACCGAGAAATGCCGAATTTTATTCACGTATGGTTAAACTGGATATGAATTTTTAGACTCTATTTTGATTATATATGGATAAAAATATTTTGTAAGAATTAATCGCGTTGTTTACACTTTTCCTTTTTGCATGGATGCCCAATTTTGGACATTTTTAGCTATTGTCAAGAATGCCAAAGGCACGACAAAGTCGCATGGTTCTTGATGGTAGCTAAAAATTCCTAAAAAATCCTTTATGCAAAAAATAAAAGCAAACAAATCTCAAAAATGTAAACAACGCTCCGATTTCCTACATATTTTTATATCCAGATAAAGTCGATAGAAGGGAAGAAAGGGAGGGGTAATTACCTTCTAAATTAGCCATCAATCCGATGAATGCGGTCTCTATGAAATTCTGGCTTTAATCCTTCATATCAACGTAAGATAAAAACAGATTCCATGTTTATCTTGCGGCAGTTCATATAAGCAAACTGCTATGATTTGCAAAGGTACATTTAGCTGCAATATCTAAGAAAATCCCCGCATAATAACGGGGACTTTCTTACTTACATGACCGCGCATCTTGTATGTCTGGTATAGGAATAGGTTCGTTAATGACGATCACGATCCACTATGTGTTGATGTAATCACAGCTTACAAGACAAAAAACTATAACGTTTTAACTTCCCACGGCAAGCCGTAAGCGCCCAGGGCTTCTAAGAAAGGATCTGGATCGAACTGCTCCATGTTATAAACACCCGCTTGTTTCCATTTGCCTTGCAACATCATCATAGCGCCAATCATTGCTGGTACGCCGGTGGTGTAGGAGATGGCCTGCGAGCCGGTTTCGGCGTAGGCGGCTTCGTGGTCGCAGATGTTGTAGACATACACGGTTTTTTCTTTGCCGTCTTTCACGCCTTTGGCGACGCAGCCGATGCAGGTTTTGCCTTTGGTACGCGGACCGAGTGAGGCGGGGTCGGGCAGGACGGCTTTCAGGAACTGGATGGGAATGATTTCACGATCTTCAAACATCACTGGCTCAATACTGGTCATACCAACATTTTCGAGTACTTTAAGATGATTGAGGTAATTATCAGAAAAAGTCATCCAAAAACGTGCCGTTTTAATTTCTGGATAGTGTTTGACAAGAGATTCCAGCTCTTCGTGATACATCATATAGATAGCTTTCTCGCCGATTTGTGGAAAATCGAAGATACGTTTGTGCGCAAGTGCTGGCGTAATCTGCCAAGCGCCATTTTCCCAATGTTTAGCCTCGGCAGTAACTTCCCGAATATTGATTTCAGGATTAAAGTTAGTGGCAAATGGTAAACCGTGGTCGCCAGCATTAGCATCAATGATGTCGAGTTCCTGGATTTCATCGAGCAGGTTTTTTTTGATGTAGGCGGTGAATACGTTAGTCACGCCAGGGTCAAAACCGCTACCAAGTAGCGCCATGATGTTAGCGTCTTTAAAACGATCTTGATAAGCCCACTGCCATTTATATTCAAATTTGGCTTCTTCTGGCGGTTCGTAGTTAGCCGTGTCGAGATAATCAACACCGGTTGCAAGACAGGCGTCCATGATGTGCAGATCTTGATAGGGGAGGGCAACGTTGAGTACGAGGTCGGGTTCAATACGGGCAATAAGCGCACTGAGTTCGCTCACGTTGTCGGCGTCCACTTGTGCAGTCTCAATTTTGACGTCGTAACGGTTTTTCACTGCTTGAGCAATAGCATCGCATTTGCTAAGAGTGCGACTGGCGAGGGTGATTTTTTTAAAAACGTCTTTGGCTTGGGCGCATTTGTGCACGACAACGTTAGAGACGCCACCAGCGCCAATAATAAGAACGTGAGACATAGTTTGCTCCTGTCATGAATGAATTAAGGCGGCGATTATACAGAGGTCTGCTTAGCTTGTGGGACTGCGCGGTAAGCACGTTTCTGCGCAATGAGCTTTGTTAGAAATCGCCGGGTTGTTTACACTTCCTGTTTAAAATAATCATCCAAAACCTCATAAGGCGTTTTGT
>JAUMZX010000229.1 GCA_030527905.1 Cardiobacteriaceae bacterium | reverse complement strand
GCCGCGCCCCTTGCCAAGATGCGGCAAGACGCGCCCGCAGCATGGTGGCTGGGGCAGTGGCGTGGGGTGTGGTGGTTGGGGGTGGAGATGGGCATATTTATTTTTCTGCCTGCAAATAAGTTGCGTTCAGCGTCTCAATAGAAACTTCTTGATTTGTGTAGGCTTCAATGCGAATAGCTGTGTCCAAAGGGGCTCTTTTTTTACCGCTCGCAATCTGCATTAAGAAAGAATAGTTAATATTCAATTCGTTAGCCATTCTTGTTGCGCGTCCACGCTCTTGACGCAACCATTCCCTGAGTGTTTTGGTTGTATCCATGAAAAATCCAAAAGCAAAAAGATTTCAGGCTGAAATATTACCTATGGCTAACATCTAGGTCAATAATTTTTTGTTTTGAGTTTCCCAAATGAAAATTGTAGGCACGGATAATGAAACCCATGAATACATTATCTAACCGCATACAAGAACGTTTATCTGCTTTAAATAAAACACAAGCTGATTTAGCCAAGTATTGCAAAATTAAACCGCCGTCTGTTTCCAAATGGTTAAACGGCAGTACAAAAAATTTGCAAGGGCAAAATCTGCTCCGAGCGTCTGAATTTTTGGAATGCGACCCTGATTGGCTGGCAAGTGGAAAAGGGTTTTGGGCAGCAAAAGAAACTGATAACACTTTGTCTCAAATGAATAAAATTTCGCCCTATACCATATCTGTTTTGGGGAATGATATTCTCAATAGGTTTATTATCAATACCTCTGATATACAAGCCAATATCACGCATATTGAATACACGGAAGACCAATATCGGCGGATTTTTTCAGCATTAAGCCCTGATAGTATTAGGCTTTCCAATGTAAAATCAGACAATATGGTGGGTACTTTGGCACAAGGGGATTTGGTCTTTATTGATATAACAGTTAATCGTTATGACGGAGATGGTTTGTATTTATTTATCGTGAATAATCATTTGCACTTAAAGCGTTTGCAAATGGTTGGCAGTAACCTACTTGTTATTTCAGATAATAAGCAATATAAAAATTGGGAAATTATGCCAAGTGATAAAAAATCATTTGCTGTTGTAGGCAAGGTATTGCTGGGGCAATCGCAGATTTTCCAGCGGTTTTAAATAAAATAAAAGGCAGCCTGAAAGTGGTTTTCAGGCTGTCTCTTTGCAGGTAAACAAATTAGTTAAATAGAGAAATCATAACAACTAACGTGCTGATTTTTTCCC
Source organism: Cardiobacteriaceae bacterium (assembly GCA_030527905.1). Lineage (GTDB taxonomy): Bacteria > Pseudomonadota > Gammaproteobacteria > Cardiobacteriales > Cardiobacteriaceae > Cardiobacterium. The sequence goes on along the minus strand of JAUMZX010000229.1, from coordinate 1,129 downwards.
ATCAGGGTATAGCTGGCTAGTGTGGACTACGGCTGTAATGAAAACTACTGGCTCACAGATTTTGTACACAAGCATGTAGTTTGGATGGACCACCAGTTCACGCGACCCAAATGAATAACCTGGGCGACCAATGTAGGGCGTAGAAGAGAGATTTTGCGCAGACGACAAAATCAAATCTTCAATTTGTAGCGCAGCAGTCGGATTGTGCCGGAAAATGTAACCTACAATTTCTTCCAAGTCCGCTTCTGCTTCTGGATACCATTCAACTCGCATCTTTTAGTCCCGCAAGTAGTCTTTCGCGGCGTTTAGCAGCGCGAGCAACAACTTCCTCATGCGAAATGGGTTTGCTGTTGCTAGACAATACGCGCTCCACCTTTTCTGTTAGCCACTTTGCATAATTATCTGCCTGCTGCTGGGTATCAAATTGAGAGACAATCGGGTCTAATTTTACGGATTTTATGTCGTTTTTTCTTGTGGGTTGCATACTATTTCCTTCCAAGTTAAAGAATTTGAATTTGTACGGTTTTGCCTGCTTTTACTAGCATAGACATTAACGCATCTATTGTGAATTTGCCTATCTTTTTATTAACCACATCAGAAACACGCGGGCGACTTATGCCAAGAATTTCTGCGGCTTGCTCCTGTTTTAAGTGGTTTTCATCTATCCACTCGCTTACGCTATTGGCAAGTGCGAGCTTGGTTTTAATCAACATATCGCTATTGGCAAGTGCGAGCTTGGTTTTAATCAACATATCGCTATTGGCTTTTAATTTAGCAGCTTCATCAGGCGGAAAGCCTAAATCTAAAAAAATATTGCCATCGGCAGGGGTAATATGGCGGATTTCTGCATCAATCATGGTTTTCCAAACTTAAATATGGTTTTCGTAAACTTGTATAAAATTTTAGACAAAACAACAAACCTAGTCAAGTTAAATGTTGGCAAGCAAACAACAAAAATTAAAAAAGTTAGCCTTGGCTAACAAAAACACTTGCGCGTTTTGTTAGCTATGGGTAATATACGCACATCAAAGCAACACCCCAGTTCTTTAACAATTCGGCAAACGTAGCAACCACCCGATGCTTGGTCTTTATCAAGATTGGCGCGTTCCTTTCGTATTCTTGCACGGCT
>JAUMZX010000228.1 GCA_030527905.1 Cardiobacteriaceae bacterium | reverse complement strand
TGGTGTTATCCGTTGTAGGATTGTCATTACTACTACTGCCACCACAAGCGCTCAACAAAGCTACAGCTAAAATAGAAAAAAACACTTGGCTTTTCATGCATACTCCTCGTTTCTCTTGTCTAGAAGATGCAATATCATACACGAAAGAATATAGACTGTCATGGTAAGATGCTGTATTGAATAACTAATGTGGATGAATAGCGTTTATACACACGCAAATAACACTATAATTTGCCCAGATTACTTGCCCTCTGCGCAACCTAATGACAAGGTAGATTTTTATTTAATACGCCGAGAAATGTTTGAATATACGCGCCTATGCTTACTATTGATGTCCGGATTACAACAACATCTTTCATTCACAATCTGTATAGTTGCACACGAAGGTAGATTGACCGAACCACAGTAGGAAACAGCAACATAGGTACTACCTATTACAAGAATACTTGAGGCGCATATAGCGTTTTATATCCTTACGCACCATTACTTCCCTAGCAACAACATTCACACCGTTGGATATCATGATGAAAAAGACTCTTCTTACCGCCGCCATACGAGGATCTACAATCCATTTTGCGCATGCCGATGCGCTTACATTTAACCCCGATGCGTATCGTCAGGCTGAAACTGATGGACAAGCATACCGTGCCTACGAAGGCATCGTTTACGTCGCACATCCGGTTGATGCACAGCACCAGCAGCTCAATCTCTATATCCCCGAAGCCTATTTTCATGATGGTTCGATTGATGGCTTCACGGCAAACAACGCTCCTATTTTCCTACCTAACAATATTGGCGGCTACATGCCGGCGGAAGCAGGTACCCCCGACAGCCCATCGCGTAACGGACAAAAAAATACGATTGCAGCCGCCCTCAGCAAAGGCTATGTAGTTGCTTCCCCAGCTGCGCGTGGACGCACATCACCTACGGGGAAAGCGCCGGCTGCTATTCTCGATTTAAAAGCAGCAGTACGTTACCTGCGCTTCAACGACGCCCGGATGCCAGGCGATGCAGAAAAAATCATCTCTAACGGCACCAGTGCGGGAGGCGCGCTTTCTGTCCTGCTTGGCGCAACCGCAAGTCAGGCTGATTACGAACCTTACCTCCTAGCGTTAGGTGCTGCGCCTGCTCGTGATGACATCTTTGCAGTTTCATCCTATTGCCCCATTAGCGATTTAGAACACGCAGATGCCGCCTACGAATGGCAGTTCCAAGGCGTCAATGACTACGAGAAAATGGATATCAGCATGCTGGATTACAAAGTCGAGCGCAAACTGGTTAAAGGCTCACTAAATGCCGAACAACAACGTCTTTCCAGCCTTCTAAAACCCACCTTCACTACCTATCTCAATAGCCTGAACTTACAGGATACGGACGGCACGGCGTTAACCCTAGACAAGGACGGAAACGGCAGTTTTAAGAACTATCTGGCAACCCAACTCGTTCATTCTGCTCAGTCTGCGCTGGATAATAAACAAATCGACGGCAAAGATTTACAAACACGCGACTGGCTTACCATAGAGAACAATCGCGTCACCGCTGCTGATTTTGACCGTTACGCACACGCAGCGGGACGACAAAAAAACCCTCCAGCTTTTGATGCCATCGACCTCAGTAGTGGAGAAAATCAGCTCTTTGGTACAGCCGAAAATGACAAACAACATTTCACCGACTTTAGTATGCAACACAATACGGTACCGCAAGCGACGCGCGCCGATACCCACATAGTCAAACTCATGAATCCACTCCCCTATCTTGACACAACACCCGTCAAACACTGGCGCATTCGTGTAGGAACGGTGGATCGCGATACCTCGCTTGCCATCTCGGCCATTCTTGCCATCAGCTTGCAACAACGCGGCAAAAGCGTTGATTACGCGCTACCATGGAATGTTCCGCATAGAGGCGACTACGACTTGGACGCACTCTTTGCTTGGATGAAGCGTATTTCCTTAGAAAAATAAAATCAGTTATCTCAACGGTATGATTATTTGCCCCCAGCCATGCCAAACGTAAAGCGAAACAGCGCTAGAAAAACATATACCCGCATACCTGCGACAGACCTATTTACCTGAATCTCAGAGTAAATGGTGTGCTGGTCTCAACTATTTTTCGTATTCCTATCAAGCTGATGCCGCAACAAAAGCAATAAAGGGTTACGAACCTATTGCGCGCCTGCTCAATAGGTTATTTCCCATGAAATACAGCCTTAAAATCCGCGATATCAACGTGAGAACAAAACGCCATCTTAGCTAATCAGTCGACTTCTCAACAGGATGAAACAGCGCTGCCGCACATGGCGGCTAAATAATATGAGACCTTTGCAAAAGTCACCCAAACCGCTTACATTACCCCGACATCCACAACT
>JAUMZX010000227.1 GCA_030527905.1 Cardiobacteriaceae bacterium | reverse complement strand
GAGAAGTAATGGATAAGCCAGCATTAATTTTGTTAAATATCTTTCTTCTATTGTTTTGGATTTTAGTAGCTTTTCCATCTCCTTCTTATTTAAATAGAATTCAAGAAAAGCCAATAAATTTACGTGATGTAGAGCTTAGTCTTTTTAAAGGAAGAGGGATTCGTTTTGGTATTGCATATGAGCAAAATGGAAAGAGATATTTCTCTTCATGTAGAAATATGAAAAATGATCAAGGCTATAGTTTTTGTGATTATCGATTTCCTATAAAAGCCTCAAAATTACACGCGAACCTAATCCTGGAAGGAAATTACCATAATTCACAAAGTTACTTAATCATTAATAGTGTGGAATGGGAAGAAGAAGGGCAGAAAAAGAAATTTTTAATTAATAAAGATGAATATATGAGCGTATTTCGATATTTAAGAAATACTCATTATTTAGTTAGATTATGTATTCCGGTGTCTTTTCTAATTCTTAATTTATACTTTATTTTTAAAAACAGGAGAAGTCAACGATTAAATTAATTCAAATAAATTAAATCTTACTTACAATTCAATATTCAAATAGTATAGAGGAGTTATTATTATGTCTGGTAACGGCGCTAGAGCAGTATTTTCTTACGGTCTTAATCAAACTGCAACCATTGCTGGTTTAACAGGTCAAGCTGTTTCAATCTCTACGGAACATCAATCTGTTAGAGCAACAGTATTCGGTGCATCTTCTGTTGCTGCAGGATACGCGGAGGGAGTTGCTGATGTTGTCAGTTGGTCTGAAAAAGGAGTTGGGTATCAAGGAAGATTATCTGGAACTGGCAGTCTTTTAGGTCTGGCTCAAGTTGGAGTTAGCCTAGCTGAAAATGGAGGGGATGGAACTAAATTAACCGCAGGGGATTTATTGAATGTCGCAGGTGCATTAGCAACGTTTATTCCAGGAGGGCAAGTAATTGGTGCGGCAATTGCTGTGGGAGGAGCGGTCTATTCTATCTATGAGAGTAAATATGGCTCAATAACAGTAGCAGATATCGGTAACGCATGGGGAAATTGGTTGTCAGGAGCAACAGACTTTCAAGGTAATGTTAATCGGGATGGGAAATTCCATACTTATGATCCGTTGGTGCTTGATTTAGATGGTGATGGAATAGAAACTGTTAGCGCTAATCATTATAAAGGGGCTCTGTTCGACCATAACAAATCTGGTATTCGTACAGCTACAGGTTGGGTATCTGCTGATGATGGTTTATTAGTTGTAGACCGGAACGGGGATGGCATCATTAATAACGGTAATGAGCTTTTTGGTGGCAACACTACATTGATAGACGGAAGTAATGCAGCCAATGGTTATACTGCCTTGGCTGAGTTCGATAATAATTCAGATGGAGTTATTGATGAAAAAGATAAAGATTTTAACAAATTGAGAATATGGCGCGATTTAAATCAAGATGGCGTCAGCCAGAAAGAAGAGTTGTTTACTTTAGATGCTGTTAATGTTAAATCTTTAAACGTCGCTCATCAAGATGTCAGTAAGAATCTGGGCGGTGGTAATATTTTGGCCCAAAAAGGTAGTTATAGCACAGTGGATGGCAAGTTACAGAAAATGGGGGATTTACTGCTGTCCCATAATAGCCTTTACAGTCGTTATACTGATTCGGTTCCCCTTACTAATGAGCAGTTACAGGCAGCAAATATGGCAGGGATTGATCGTTTACGTGATTTACGCGAAGCTGCTGCTCTATCGAAAGATCTTGCGGCAGACCTAAAAGCTTACTCTCAAGCAGAAACCAAGGCTGAGCAAAGAGTATTATTAGGCAGCTTAATCGACCAATGGGCAAGAACTGATCCTCTATATGGTAACGGCGTTAAGTTTTTACCTCCGGCTCTTCGGACCGCGAATGAAGGTGTTGCGGTTACACCGAGACAAGCCAATGCTCTAAAGGTTCTGCAGATTCCCCAAGAATATCTTGACAAAGTGAATCAAGTACTCAATAAAATTGCTGTTTTAGATGCGTTTTCTGGTGAAAAGTCCAATACTATTTATGTGACTTCAGCCCAAGAAGTATTGAATTTCTATGAAGTAGTAAATAAAGCCTATGACAAGCTTGCTGAAAATATCTATGAAGGGTTGCTGTTCCAAACCCGCTTAAAACCTTACTTAAACAAGCTCGGTTTTATTATTGAAAATAATGAATTCAAATTAGATTATTCAGGAGTAATAGCGGCTTTTGAAGAAATACATGCCAAGAACCCAGAAAAAGCATTTGTCGATTTAGGAGAATTTATTACGTATAGTAAAAATAACTCCGATCAGGATATGCTTAAATTTTCAACTGTACTGGTAAAATATATAGATGATGCTGTTCAAAACGGCACATTGGAACAATACAAAACATCGTTGGGTGAAT
>JAUMZX010000226.1 GCA_030527905.1 Cardiobacteriaceae bacterium | reverse complement strand
CTAATCAAAAAATAAGCTAATTCCATTTACTACAATAGCCCTCCCCCATCTTTGCACCAACCTCTCTGCTAATTCATGTTCTTCAGAAATCAGAAACATATGGGTGATAAATATTAACTTCTGATGATAAACACCTTATGATTGTATTATGACAAATAATTTTTACATTATGAAATAGATAAAACCTAACATATAAATATGCTAGGTTCATTTCTCATCCTATCAACAGTATTTATCTTTTAAAGGATATCCGCAATATGCTTTGCAGCCCTTTTAGCGTCAAGAAGAATTAAGCCTAATTTTCCACTCTCTTTCGCCATCAAAGTCAATACTGCATCAGAACCTGCCTGATTCAATAATATATAACCAGTTTTGCCTTTTACCATAACCTGGTCTAATTCACCGCATGCCAGTTCTCCAGCTGCATGGCTACCCAAAGCTAACAAAGTTGCAGACATTGCACCTACTCTATCTTGATCTAATGTTTTAGGCATCAATGTAGCAATCGGCAACCCGTCCGTTGAGATAACGGCAGATGCAATAATATCTACGGAAGTAGCATTCAAATCACTCAGTACCGACATTAAAAGTTGTTCACGCATATTTTTTCCAATTCATTTAATGAAAAGCAGCTAGTTATATCCTCATTTTCCAATATTACTAACATTTCATAAATTCATTCAAATATGAAGTTGCTGCTTTATTAATTATTAACAAGTTATCTTAACGGTTGCTCAATGCCCTGATTAAAGAAACAAAAGCTTCTTGATTTAAATCAGGAGCGCCGCCGATTACTAAAATCAATTTATTTTTTCCAATATAAAGCGGGAAAAACGTCAATTCTGTCTGACCAGAAGGATCACAAATCCCCCATGCAGTATGGTGAATATTCAAATTATTTTTCAATAATAATTGATGACGTTCACCAACTGCCACCACTTCACTTGCTAAAATTCCCACTTCTTCAGCAGTTTCATGATGAAATCCTGCATTAGCAAAATATAATCCGTTTTGGTCTGCCAATAGGGCTTTGCCAACATTTGACAACTTACCAAGTAATTCTGGAAGCTGTTCATCCGTTAAGTAAGCATTATCCGTCGAAGGCAATTCATCCCCATATAAAAACTCCAATCGCTGTAACCGATACAACAAATTAAGCGCTATATTGATATCACTCGTATCAGACCATGCAAGTAATTTTTCAGCGCTGATTAATTCATCAGCATTGGCTTTTAGAAGACCGTGTAGTAGCGTGCGGCTAGCACTTGCCGTATTATTTGAAACGGCATAATAAGCCCCTGCAGGTGTAATTCTTGGATATAAATTTGCTTGCAATGAAAGAGTTGTGTCCATTCTTATACCTCTAAACCCGGGTCAATTGAGAATAACATCGCACTTACCAACTGCTTTACATCATCTTCTTGACGGGCATCAATTTCAAAAACAGGAACATTAAAATTATTTTGTGCCAAATATTTCTGATAAACCTCTATACTCGGTAAAGAGCGGACATCCATTTTAGTTACACCAACAACCAAAGGCGCTGTTTTCAGTAGATCTTTAAATGCATCTAAAAAAAAGTTCAAATCCTTTAGCGGGTTAGTTCTTGTATTATCCAATAAAAGCACTAATCCCATGCTGCCTTTACTTAAAATAGTCCACATGAAATTAAAGCGCTCCTGACCTGGAGTGCCATACAAGTGAACTTTTGTTTCTTCATCCAATCGGATAACACCATAATCCATAGCTACAGTCGTATAACCTTTACGTACCAGCGTCATATCCGAAGCTCTCGCATCAGTTTGAACCGGAGGGTCATCCGATAACGCACTGATTGCCGTTGTTTTACCCACTCCGACTGGACCAGTAAATATAATTTTATTTTCAATCACTTACATACTCCTTATTTACCAATCAGTTTACGCATCAGTCGATTCAACAAACCTCTCGGCTGTTCTTTAGAACCACTAGCGGCGCGTTCCGCATCACTTGACATTTTCTTATCGGAAATATCATTACTATTTACATTCATGCTGGCCGATACATCCGATGCCGGAACAGGCTGACCAGCCTTGGTTTGTTGGATAGCAGCAAACTCGTTATCGGTTGCCAGAAATCCTGTTACATAGGTTGCAGCAATATAATTTAAAATATCTGACATATCCAAAGGCATGACCTTATATAAAACATTCAGATTAACTGATGTTTTTGTTAAAAAGGCCGATAACCGCATAGACTCAGGCACCGGAGCCAATCTTGTTAGATTAGGCCACCGTTTCAATGTGAAAACGCTTTGTGGTGTTAGAGGATAAACCAAACGTCCTTGTGCTGTCCAAATTGCCATTTGCCACATACAAGACATAATTGTTACTTTTGCCTTATCTTTCCATTGCGGATTATCCGGTACCGCCTTACATACAACTTCAAACCCATCATCTT
>JAUMZX010000225.1 GCA_030527905.1 Cardiobacteriaceae bacterium | reverse complement strand
GGCTTTCTGAACGCAGTGCTTACCCGCTCAAAGCTTATCAACTCAAAATTGACGCACCAGAAATACTGCTTGAATACCAAGGCCCGGGTAGCGAAGCAACCATTACGATTGATAGCGATAGTCGCGCGGTTGAATACACCGAGCAGAAGAGCGGCATTGTCTCCTTACTGAATAATTTGCATAAAGGTCGGCATGCGCCCATGTTATGGAAACGATTCATGGATGCCTTTGCCATTCTGACTGTAATCGTAGCTTTTAGCGGCCTTTTTCTGCTCATTTTCTATCGCAAACAGCGTTCTAGCACATGGCTATGGACGACTACGGGCATTAGCATCCCTTTGATTATTATTCTACTCAGCATTCACTACTAAAATATGAATCCAACGCTCGCATACATCCTGCTTGTGGCCCAAATCTCATTGTGGCTTTTGTGGTTATATCGTCAGCGCCCCAAACGTTCACAAGATGACAGCCCATTACTCCTCCTTTTTGCCAGCCAAAGCGGTCAGGCAGAAATTCTGGCACATAAACTTGCCGATAATCTCGCAGTCAACGCACAAAGCCTCGACGGATGGTGCGCACACCATCCCATCAGCGCGCTTCGCGGCAAAACCTTGATTATTATTGCCAGTACCAGTGGCGAAGGAAATGCGCCCGATAATGCAGTGCGCTTTACTCGCGCCCTAGAGAAATGTAGCGAACCGCTAATCGATACCCGCTTTCATCTACTCGCTCTGGGCGACAAACGCTATCCGAATTTTTGCGGCTTCGGTCTTGCACTGGCAGAGGCATTACAAAAATTACAAGCCCATGCTGAAACGCCCGTTATCACCGTAGATAACCTTGATCCGCAGGCAATAGCCGACTGGCATAACCAGCTTGCCGCACACCTCAACATTTCCGTGAACGTAGAAGCACAGGCGCCAAGCTATGCCGCCACACTGGTCGCACGCAACCAACTAAATCCCGAAAGCGAAACGCCGCTATACCATATTCGGCTAGACTGTCCTGAAATTCCAACAGAAACCAGTTTAATAGAAGTCAGCATTCCGCAGGAAGGGAATAGCATCCGACGACAATATAGCGTTGCCGCGATTGCCCCTGATGGCAGTCGCGGGCTGGACCTCATTATCCGACAACAACGTCATACAGATGGCACACCAGGCGTTGGTTCACACTACCTCACACAAACGCTTGCACTGGGTGACAACATTAACATTCGTGCCCTTACGCATCACCCCGCTAACATCCCCGACGCACCTTGCTCGCTCATCTTGGTCGCAAGTGGTAGCGGGCTCGCTGGCATACTAGGCATATTGATGCAGATGGAGGCGCGTTATCCAGCGCACATCCATCACCTAGAGCACTGGTTCATCTTTGGTGAACGTAACCCTGAACATGACCGTATCTATGACCCTTGTCTGGAACAATTACAACAACAAGGCGTCATCACTTGGCTTGATCGTAGTTACAGCCGAGGAGACGTACGCGAATATGCCTATCAAGTCCTCGAAAAACAAGAAGGGCGCCTCAAAGCGCAGATGAATAAAGGCGCGATTATCTATACCTGTGGTAGCGCAAATAAAATTGGCGCCAGTATTGCTGATAGCCTAAAAACCCTATTAGGAAATACGCGCTATGAACAACTCAGTCACGAACATCGCATACGATTTGATACTTACTGATGCAGATAGAAATTATTGCCATTGGACAAAAAATGCCGGATTGGGTCAATCAAGGATTCGCTGATTATGCGGCACGTTTCGCAGGCGATCTCAGCCTGAACCTACACGAAATTCCGCTACAAAAACGCAGCAACGCCAACCAGCTAGCAACCGCACAACATAAAGAAACCGCTCAAGTCAGGGCAGCCCTGCAACATTGTGACTACTGCGTGACCCTAGACATTCACGGAAAAGAACACAGCAGCGAAGGCCTCGCGAAACGACTGCAATATTGGCAAGAAAACCACCGACGTCTAGGTCTTATTATCGGCGGGCCTGAAGGCATTTCTCAAGAAATCAAATCATTGGCAAATGAGAGCTGGTCTTTGGGGAAGCTCACACTTCCCCATCCACTCGTACGGGTCATTATCGCGGAAGCGCTCTATCGCGCTTGGAGCATTAACCGGCATCACCCGTACCACCGCGCTTAAAGCGTAATTTGGCTTTGTTTTAGTGATGCGTGGATACTGGTAACTCTCAACTATTCTTATCTATATCAATCTGACAGAGCAATAGAAAAATTTAACGAATGAGATAGCGTTGCTTGAAACTAAGCCTATCCGCTTCAATAAAAACCCAACCCTAATCGTCCGCCTATAGAAAATCAGCATCCCTGCTAACCCAGCCCCTATGTCTGACGATATATCCAAACAAGAAGCGGATTTTCAAACCTATCCTTCATTAAAACTGAGACCTTTGCAAAAGGTCCCCAAACCGCTTACATTACCCCGACATCCACA
>JAUMZX010000224.1:272-2480 GCA_030527905.1 Cardiobacteriaceae bacterium | reverse complement strand
TGTTGCCGTATTTTGCTTTTAAACGTTCCATGGTTTCGGCTTTAGACCAAGTAAAACGATTACTTTTTTGTGCGTTTTGTAAATCCAATTGAATGGAGAAACTTTCCCATTCTGTTAAATTTGAACCGATAAGTAAGGGAATATCTTTCGCGATGTAGGGATATTTCTCACCCACAGGCTGTTGTGGAATATAATCCCCATCCATAGTGGGTGTCCAAAATAGATTGTAACCACTACCTCTTATGGCCGGAATTTTGAACTCTTCTCCTATTTGTTTTAACGCTCTAGTTGCTGCATCGTTGATTTGATTGGGCGTCAAATCCTTCAGATGATCAAGTTCGGTTGGTTTTACGCTTAAATTTTGCAAAGTTAATTCGGCAATACGTTGGCTTATTTTAGGGTCTGTTAAGGTTATTCCCATTTTCTCAACTGCACCACTTTGTACAATTGCTTTTTGGAATAAACCTTTTGCTGCGGGTGTTGCCATCAGGGTTAAAACTTTTGCTCCACCGCCACTTTCGCCAAAAATAGTGATGTTATTCGGATCGCCACCGAATTGTGCGATATTGTCTTTCACCCATTCTAACGATGAGACCATATCTTCCACCCCCAAATTAGCCGAGTGCTTGTATTGCTCGCCGTAAGCAGATAAATCCAAATAACCCATGGCATTTAAGCGGTGATTGATGGAAATAACGACCACATCGCCCGTACGCGCCAAGTTTGCACCGTCATAGCTATCTGAATCGTTGGACGCGCCAGACTGAAAACCCCCACCGTGAATCCATACCATCACTGCCCGTTTTTTGCCGTCTGAAATAGATGGAGACCAAATATTTAAATTTAAACATTGCTCACTCTCGGTCATTTTAGGGCCGGTAAAGAAAAACGAAGGGCCGCCCATCGATACTTGTGGGCACACATCACCGTAAGTTAAAGCAAGGCGTGTATCTTGCCAATTTTTCACTTTTTGTGGCGGCATAAACCTCTCGGCAGTGGCATAAGGAATACCTTTATAAATGACCACGCCATTTTGCACATAACCTTGCACCTTACCAGATTGAGTTGGTACGACCGCGATATTATTTCCAGCCTGAACACCAACTTCTGCCGCGTAAGATGTTGTTGCTATGGAAATAGAGGCAGAAAGTAGAAAAAGCGGGAAAAATTTAGATTTAATCGGTTGCATTGTTTTTTTCCTGAATATATTTGTATATGAAGCATGGTCGGTTCTTAAAAAAACTTTGCAAAATCGACCGTTTAATAATTATCCTTAATATTCCATTAACCGTTTAACCGCGTTCGAATCATGATGATTGAAGATAATTTCATCACGATTAAGCGCTGTGATTTGCGCTCAATCTTGTTCTCAAATAGTAAATTACGGTTTTCTATCATTTATTTACTTTAACTAATTTCGGGATGTTAGAAATGCTATGTTGATTGAGACAACGTAATTACGGCTTACCGTCTTGTTGTTCTACATCTAAATTCTTTGTGGAAGATGATTTCTGCAATCACATTGATAGAACGGTTGAGTTTCAATTTGGTGGTGCTGTTGATACGATATTATGCTAAATGATTAAACTTATCAAACGATCTATGTGGAAATTACTCGCGCTAATAGAATATGCTTTCCTTTCTTTATATAAATCTTCCATTGTTCATGAGCATCACAAAAGGTTAGTGTGTTCAATAAACCGATTAACCTAAACTTAATGAGCCTTTAAGTGCCTTTTGAACATTTTCGTAACTGTTTTAACAATATCCTGTGTTTAATGCTTGCAAATATCTCTTGTGGGTTTCTTCATCAAGCACTTGGAAAATGCCATCGGTATATCAATTCTGTTTGCTACTTATTTTTGATTTGAATGAGTGCATTATAGGAAATAAAAATTATTTTGATTAGTGAGTGTTTTTTTTGATAGGCTATTGAATAAAATTCAATAATATAATTGTTAACATTTAGAACGGCTTTTAAATTTAGAATTTAAAATGATTGACAATATGGATGAATTACGCAGTTTTATCAAAGCAGTTTAAGCATATGTTATGTGAAAATTGGAGAAGCAGTTAAAGAACAAACTATTTAATCGCACTACAAAAAGCATATCGATCACCGAAGCAGAAGAACAGCTCTTTAGGTAAATCATGCCATTGTTTGAAAGTATTGAAGATAATATTAATATATTAACGTTTCGAGATGCC
>JAUMZX010000224.1:0-262 GCA_030527905.1 Cardiobacteriaceae bacterium | reverse complement strand
GTGGCATTTTGCGAATTACATAGAGAAGAACATGCGTGTTTATACGCCATTTGGGATAATTTTTAGTATTTATGGATAAATATTCCGATGTGAAATTAGATTTGATCAGAAATATAAAATTTACTGATATTACAGCATGGTACTTTGATGCTGGTTTTGGTTAACTAAAGAAGTAGAGCAAGGTATGATTGCAGTATTAATTTTACCTGCGCGCAACAATAATAGCTACTGTGTTTATACATAGAGTGATATTGAAATTATT
>JAUMZX010000223.1 GCA_030527905.1 Cardiobacteriaceae bacterium | reverse complement strand
AGCTACACTTAACAAAAGAAATCACCTAACAACATGAAAACATTAAAAAACAAAAAGGCACTTTGTATTGCATTATTGTATGCACTATCTACCAATAGTACAGCCAGTGCATTAGATCATCTGCGCGAAGCAATGACATATTTACCCCAAGAAATAAATTATTACGAAGGTATACAAACGGAAGAAAGTAAATGGCAACCTTTTTTTGCGCAATTCGTAGATATCGGTGAATACCGTACAATTGAGCGACAGATGAAACATAGCAAGCAAGCTGAAGGGTACAATAATAAACTTTTTATTCGCATCAGCCCATTGCTAATGATGAATACAAACGCCATGTTATTTAGTGAAGAAAAAAATTGGGTAAAATATCTGGGTGTCCCGCAAACCCATTTTCCATGGACGTTAGGTGCAGGAGTAGGCGACAGCCAACTAATACTATGGGGTTTTCATAACGAGGCAGAGGCACAACAATTTTTTGAACGTTTACCCACTGAGCAAGGATTCGTTACAAAAGAAGCATTTCCCGCGATACTATTCGGCAATAATGATATGCCAACTAATTTACGAGAAATAATCAATCCCTTTCGATTGGAAGAGGACTCACCACCAGCAATACTCTTTCGGCAAAAAAACATCCTATATCAGTCTGCCGATATTGAAACCATCACTAACACCCAGGCAAGCAAAGCTAACTTTTCCGAGCTACCTACCGTACATATTCTCCTACAAGGATTACAGGAATATCTTACTCCACTATCTGATGCACGGTTATTACAGGCTTCATTTTTCATACCTACATCAGACCTACAAGCAACAAGGCAAACATACGTTGAATTAGCGCAAGTAGCGCAAGAACCTGGTTTTTTAAAACTCCCTGAAGAAGAACAAATCAATAGGATTAAAGAGAAATATTTAAACTCTGGTTTGCCTCCCTATTCAGTAGGGGTATTAGTTGATATTAAAATGGAACGACAAAATGGTTTTATCATTGCGCTCTCCTATGATGATTGCACACAGGCCAATGCAGCTGTTGCGATACTGCCACAACGCTGGCAAGAGTGACAAAAAGCTATAATGTATTATTATAATAATTTAGACGATACTATGTTTTCTCTGCTAGAAATCAAAACAACAAGCATCCCGGTAGGAAACGATGGATGTGCAGCAATAATGAGTATTTCCTCTAATGCAGATGATTCCCAATATTCTCCTTTTATATCTTTTATTTATAAGAGTATCTCACTGAAATTCTTTGGTGTATTGAAGATTAGCCCTGAGCAGAAAAACTAAATTGCGCGATCTATCTCAATAAGATTTTAGCTATAGCTCTGTTTTAAACATAGGTTCATGGTAGAAAATTTCTACTATTTTTAATATAGATATAACGCTAAATTTAAACAAAGCCTTTAATGTTATTAACTTACTAGAATATTTAGTCTCCTTGCACCAAGATTTCCTTAGCCACAAAAATAGCATTGAGTACCTTTGGAAAACCCAGATATGGTACACAGTGGATAAACGTCTCAATAATCTCCTCAAAAGAAAGCCCCACGTTCCTCGCCGCATGAATATGCACCCGCAACTGGTTCTCACAACCACCTTGTGCTGCTAATGCTGCCAATGTAATCATCTCACGCTCGCGAAAATTAAGATGCGGTCGGCTATAAATCTCACCAAAAGCAAAACCAATAATGTACTGCCCCAAATCAGGCGCAATGTCAGCCAATGCCGCCATCACGGCATCTCCTTGAACCCCATCAATGGTATTGAGTGTTTGTAACCCGCGTTGCAATAGCGCTGTATCATTTAACATATGAACTCCTATGGTTTGTGAAAGATAGTGGCTAAGGATAAACACTGGAGTACACTACAAGGCAAGAGGTTTTTATGTATAAAATTCGACAATTTTCTGGATTAACTGGTGTTAGCACGGACACGCTACGCTACTATGAAAAAGAAGGATTGCTAACACCGTTACGCGATGGCAACGGCTATCGTTTATATAGTGAAAAAGATGTAGCTTGGCTGGCGTTCATTCTAAGACTTAAAGAAACACGCATGCCGCTGGCACAAATTAAGACCTATGCCCGTTTGCGCGCCTTAGGAGATTCATCACTCGCGGAAAGATATGCTATGCTACTTGCGCATCAACGCTACTTATCAGAATGGCAAGAAAAATTAGCCGTGCACCAAACGCATTTACAGGAAAAGCTACAAATCTACGAAGCAATGCTATCCAAACAGCAATAGCCCCATCTAACACACTACCACAAGCCTTGTTTTTTATACACGGAAGCGCGCACACGAAATAGTGATAAAACTACGTTTAAATGCGGTGCTGATAACAGCAACTTTAGAGACAGGGCATTTATGGCATATTTACGGGAATCACATTATTTGAAGGATGACAGTCACGGGATATCAGCGTTGCCTATCACCATCAATACCGCGTTGAGATTAAATAGACAGTAAGAGACCTTTGCAAAAGGTCCCCAAACTGCTTTACATTACCCCGACATCCACAACT
>JAUMZX010000222.1 GCA_030527905.1 Cardiobacteriaceae bacterium | reverse complement strand
GTCAATCTCACCAAAACGGTGCAAACCAAAGCGGGATATGATACCTTCCTACGCGTTTTTTTGAAGGATTTTTTAACTGCCATGAGCCAACTAGACCCCAGCATCATTGCAAAAACAGCACATCTCGCTCAATTAGAAATAGAAGAATCAGAGCTAACGCGCCTTGCAGGAGAGTTAGAAAAAATATTTGCACTATTTAGCGCTATCAATACACCAGAAATCAGCGCTAACGCCCCGCTCTCCCATCCACTTGAAGAAACACAGCGTCTGCGTGCTGATCAAGCCATCGCGCGCGATATGATGCCGAGCATTGAAAAAAACGCACCTTGTGCCGAAGACCGATTTATTACAGTTCCTAAAGTTATCGAATAACCATGCATACTCTTAGCCTACGCCAACTTGCTGGCAAACTTGCCGCTCAAGAAATTTCCGCCCGAGAGCTCTGCGACTACTATATCCAACGCATAGCGCAACATAATCCGGATATTAACGCCTACATCACCACTACCTTTGAACAAGCTTGCTTGGCGGCTGACGCAAGCGACACTAGACGCGCCAAAAAAGAAACACTGTCAACACTTGATGGCATCCCGATGGCGCATAAAGACATTTTTTGCACCAAAGACATACGCACAACTGCCGGTTCAAATATGTTGGCAAACTTCATCCCATCGTACGATGCAGGTATCGTGGAAAACTTAGCTAAAGCCGGCGCAGTTATGACGGGTAAAGTCTCCATGGATGAATTTGCAATGGGTTCTTCCAATGAGCGCAGCGCTTTTGGTGCAGTTAAAAATCCTTGGCATCCCGAATACGTACCCGGCGGTTCTTCTGGCGGCTCTGCTGCCGTTGTCGCTGCTCGCATGGTACCTTATGCGACCGGTTCTGATACCGGTGGTTCCATTCGCCAACCAGCCGCCTATTGCGGAATCACTGGACTCAAACCAACCTATGGAACCCTCTCTCGCTGGGGCATGATTGCATATGCCTCTAGCCTTGACCAAGCCGGTGCTTTGGCTCCCTGTGCAGACGATCTCGCGCTGATATTTAATGGCATGTCTGGGCACGATCCACGTGATTCCACGGCAAGTACGCAAACCCATACCATTTTTGATAAAGAATTAGAAAAACCACTTACAGGTATCAAAATTGGTCTTCCACGTAACTATTTCAAAGACCTTAATCCGCAAATGGCGGAAATCATCCGCACTGCTGCTGCTCTCTATGAAAAACTAGGGGCAACATTGCAAGACATTGACCTCACCTACAGTGATGCTGCCATTGCCACCTACTACATCATCGCTTCCGCAGAAGCTTCCTCAAACCTGTCGCGTTACGATGGTGCCCGTTATGGCCATCGTAGTGCACAAGCTCACAACCTACAGGATATGTACCGTAAAAGCCGTAGTGAAGGATTTGGAGAAGAAGTAAAACGTCGCATCCTTATTGGTACCTACGCCCTCTCCGCAGGCTACTACGACGCTTACTATGAACAAGCAAGACGCGCTCGCAATGCTATCTTGGGCAGCTTCAAAACAGCTTTTAACGACGTGGATATCATTCTTAGCCCGACTACACCAACGCCCACCTTTAAACTTGGCAGCCAGCTAGATGACCCTGTCACTATGTTTCTAGGCGATCTTTATACCGTATCTGTTAACCTTGCAGGACTACCAGCATTAAGTCATCCTGTTGGTTTTATTGATGGATTACCCGTAGGTTGCCAACTTATCGGACCACACTTTAGTGAGCCTCGTTTACTTAACCTTGCACATCAATTCCAGCAAAATAGCGATTACCACAAACAAATACCGAAAACATACAGCTAATGTTCAGCATATAGCACATAAAAATTTTGCGCTCATATTCCCCGTCACCATCATCTGCGATAAGCATTTGTTTGTGATGGGGCGATTTAAACGTAAGACATTACTTAACTATGAATACCTATCTTTTTTAACCTAGTTTGAAGCAACGACTTTCTACAATAAAAATCTTATTCATTGCTGTTGTCATTTCCTGCATCAATTAACAATAAAAATATAGTAAAGCGAGTCTAAAAAAATTAATGTATAGGACTATCATAATCTCATTCATAAAATTTTAAAATTCATCTTAGCAGTAAAAGATAGATTCTTTTTAATCTTACATTAATCTTGAAGAATTAACGTTAGAATAGTATATAATCACCTATCTAACTTCAATTAAAACCTTAGTCTTCTAAGTTCTTCTTTATTCCATGAATTGTATTCTAGATATAAAAAAATCATCATTTTTATAACATTAATACATGATTAAAAATAAGATATGATTTTTTACATAAATAACTACTCCTAATTTTTAAATAGCTATCAGAGAAAAACATTTATACCATTCTTATAAAACTTAATGAATTATAGAAAACTCCTATCGCATACCAATAATTTCAGAAATTGATTTTAATTCTTCATTTCTCACGGATAACTATCAATTGATTCGAGCAACAATATCCGTAGTATTTCTTAATCAAGATTTTCTTCTTGCCACTTATATTTTAAATAGTCTTATCCAATGTATTAGATGTAGGAAATTGGAGCGTTGTTTACAGTAATTTGAGAGAATACTGTAATGAACA
>JAUMZX010000221.1 GCA_030527905.1 Cardiobacteriaceae bacterium | reverse complement strand
GAAATCGGTCGGTATGGCGGTTGATCATGGCTTGTGCGGTTTGCTGGAAGAAGCTGCTGAATGTATCGCTGAAATCCTACCGAAAAGAAACATTCCGCAAGAGAGAGAGGACGCGAGATGGGAAGCGTATATATGAAAACAATACGCACCATTTTCAGTCTAACGATGACTTTCGCCGCATTACTTTACATCTGCAACGCTGCTGTTGAGGCGGCTGTATATGAAGCAGATAGCGCACCACGGCTTACAGATAAGCAAATAAGAGACGAGTGCGTGCAGATAAATTTTTCATCAAACGCCTGCAAACAGTGGGCAGAAAAGAGGACAAAGAAATGAGTTTGAAATGTTTTAGCGAAGCGCAAGAGTTAGCGCGGATGTTTTCTCTGCATGCAGAGTACATAGATATATCATTCCATGATGATTTTACCACTGTTTCGGCAGAAGTAAAAAATGCCTACTTCTCTATTTTTTTACCCAGCAATTATTACTTCTTACATCTTAACGGAGAACCAATAGATAGCACCCGCTATAAGAGCTTTGCAGAAATGAAAGAAGCAATAAGAACCGAAGCAAAGAAACTGATTGAAGGAGAATAAACATGTTACCTGTATCACCAGAATTAATAAAAGACGTTGCTGTTATTGCTGGTATGAGTGATGTCGAAGAATGTGCGAATGTGCTTGCAAATAGCATTATCCCGAACAATGCTAAACCAGCAGAAATAGCAACATTCCTAGCGATTGCCAAACAATACAACCTAAATCCGATAACTAAAGAAATATATGCCTTCCCGAATCGTGGAGGTGTACAGCCCATTGTATCCATTGACGGTTGGCTAAAAATCATTAATAGCCACCCGCAATTTAACGGAATGGAATATCGCGATCAACTCGGCGCTAACAACGAGCTTATCTCTGTTACATGCCGCATATACCGTAAAGACCGTGAACATCCAGTAGAAGTCACGGAATACATGAACGAATGCCGGCGCGGGTCTGAACCGTGGAAACAATGCCCGTCTCGTATGTTGCGCCACAAAGCGACTATTCAAGCGGCGAGATACGCGTTCGGGTTTAGCGGCATCATTGACCAAGACGAGGCAGAAAGAACCGTATACGTTCAAACAGCACCGATTAACGTTAAACCGACAGTATTAGCCAGCGAAGAACAGATTAACGAAATACTGGCGATGGCGGCTGAAACACAATCAGACCCAAACAAAATCGCATTAGCTTACAACGTTCAAGACATCTACAGCTTAAGCACAGATGATGCGGACAAAGTATTAGAGCAGTTGAAACGTAAGAAAGCTAAACAACAAGCAGAAAACGACGAGATACCGTTATGAGTTTAATACTACTTGAATGTGAGCAAGGCAGCGAGGCGTGGCAACAAGCCCGCCTTGGCATCCCGACCGCCAGCCAGTTCGACAGAATCATAACCACGAGCGGGGCTCAAAGTAAGCAAGCGAATGGCTACATGGCAGAGCTGATTGCAGAGCATATTACCGGTCAACCCGTCAACAGCTTTACATCAGATGATATGAGGCGCGGAACAGAATTAGAACCCGTAGCTCGCGCTAGATATGAATTAGAAAGCGACAATAATGTTACCGAAGTCGGCGGTGTGTTTTTAGATGAAACAAAAAAAATCATGGCATCACCGGACGGATTAATTCCAGAAATAAAGCGTGGATTAGAAATCAAATGTCCGAAGCTATCTACACACATTAAATACGTATTAGAAAACGAATTACCGAATCAATATGTTTTACAAGTACAAGGTGGTATGTGGATAACGGGATATAAAACATGGGATTTTGTTTCGTTCTGTCCTGAATACACGCCCATGCCGATATTAATCATAACGGTAAAAAGAGATGAAAATCTCATTAAAGAAATGGACAAAAATATCCGTAAATTTTCAGAAAAACTGGAATTAATTAAGGGGGAAAAATGAACTTAAATATAGATGATTTAGAAGTACTAGCGTGGATGGTTTGTGGCGATGACGAAGAAACAGCAATCAAAAGAATTAACCAGAATCATGATGAGAATGAAGATTTTGTTTGGGATTTGGAAACTATATTAGAGAAAAAATACGGCTTAACATTTTTTCAATTCTGCGATTTGATTGAGGCTTTACTGCCAATGACACCATTAGCAGAAAGCCCGTTGACAGGAACAAAATATCATGCGTTTTTAGATAAAGAGGGATTCTCAGTTATAAAAGTGGAGGCATAAAAATGGCAGGCGTCAATGGCGCATTCGTTGAAACACTTGGAACGAACAAAAGGAAAGATCATGAATAAAACACTTATCAAAAAAAGCCTCTACATCTCCAGTGCCGTAATTATTGCGACAGGCTTCATGCTGAACTTTATCAGCATTCTGTGCGGCTATAAAAATGGGGTAACAGCAGGCGGTTTTGCGCTATCTTTCGGAATAGCCATGCTTGCAGTTATCGCAATCACAGCTTATTAAAAGGAGTAGTAAACATGGCAGGCGTCAATAAAGTAATTTTAATCGGCAATTTAGGTAATGATCCAGATATGCGCTATATGCCATCAGGCGAAGCCGTAGCAAATTTATCTATTGCTACTTTATCTATTGCT
>JAUMZX010000220.1 GCA_030527905.1 Cardiobacteriaceae bacterium | reverse complement strand
CTATAGGTCGTGTCACCATGCTGGTACACACCGTCGCTATCAGCTGTGATACCGCCTAAGGTTTTTGCGCCACCATTGACTTGCCCAGTACCACCGTGGTGGAGACGATCCAGAGAAAGGTAATCTGTTCCCGCATTGCCCAATACTACATTATCTTTTGATGTTATGCTGAGATCGCCATCAATATTTGAAAGTGGTTTGAAAGTATAATGCAGCATTATACCCGTAACAATCTCATGATTTCCTTTATTATCAGTATATTCTACGGTTGCACTGATTTCTTTACCTATATCATTTGCTTTTAGGCTATAGGCTGTCCCGTTTGCACCACTAATTGCTTTACCTCCTGCATACCATTGGTATTTTACAGTATTAGGTTTATAGCCATCTCTATCTTCCACCTTTTCGACATATACTGATGTCCCTGCGATGATATTACCACTTGAGGAAGAAAGGAGAATGCTGCCATTGCCATTTTTTCCAGTGGCTTTGCTATTGGTGATGTGTTTACTGCCCTCATTCCAGCCATATGCACTCTCTGCACCAGCATAAATAACGGGTGCAACCTGAACGCTACTTTTTGGAGTTAATACGAGTTTGTTTCCTTGGATTTCTGGTGCGATAATATTGTTACGTATTTGTACATTTGTAACCGGACCGAATCCGCCTGCAAAAGGATTACCATAATTAGGCTTACCACTCTCTACACTTGACACATAAGATTCCGGCTGACCTTCACCTCTTTTGTATAAAATAGATTCTACCGCAATAGAGCTCTTACGCACTTCGCCAGAAATGGTATTGTTTTCAATAATGGTATTACTTACGTCTGCCCCAGCATAAATATGCCAAGTTCCATATTTTGGAAGATTAGGATTTGCTTGTAGTGCAGGAGGAGTAAAAACAGTCTCGATATGATTACCCGTAACAACATTATTTTCACTGCCATTATCAATTTGTACGCTTGCTTGCCCTTGGAATAGTTTGTTATGAAAAACATTGTTTTCAACTCTATTATTATCTGCGTTATAGCCCAGTAGTACAGAAGCTGATAATGAGTCTGTGAGTAGGTTATTCTTTATCAAGATGCCTTGGCTGGAATTCTGTAAAGAGATATTGCGCGTGTTATTCGTGAAAAAGTTACCACTAATTTCATTGCTATATTGGTCACCTGTTTGTTTTCCGGTAACGTAGTCAAAACCGATACCATAACGGCCACCATCAATATGGTTGCCTTTAATATGTATATTCGTGGTCGATAGGCTTGGGTCAGCTGTATAAAATTTTCCGGCTTTAACATAAAGACCAAAGCGCTCATAATCATCGCCAAACTTAGTATCTGCAAGAGCCATACGTGAGCGCTCATCGTTAGGAATTATCGGTTTTCCACCTATATAGATAGCCGTTGGTCCTCCTCGTTCCCAAACTCCTGCAGGGAGTGAAATATGGTTATTTTCGATAGTCACGTCATCAGTAGTAAGTTTTTTGTGAGTGGTGCTGTGTGTAACGCTTGAAACTTCTATTGCATTTTTTGTCCCGTGATAAATAGTGTTATCTCGAATTACGGCGTGTTTAACGCCTTCTGCAAGAATCCCTCTTGCGCCAGATCCATTCATATCTAGCACCAATTCTGAAATTTCTAGGGGATTTTTCGTTGTACCCGAAGAACCTGCTGCAAATTTAACGACGTAATCACTTATTCCACTTCCTACCTTAATCAGGCTATTGTTACCATGCAAAAATTTTACCCCTTCTAATAAGGCTATTTTTTGACTTGTTGTATAGTCGCCATCTTTTGCGAGTTCCACGCCCATACTGAGTTTTTGTGCGGCAGCTAATGCAGATTTGAGTACAGGAGAAATATCCCCCTTGGCGGAATCTTGCTGGAATGCTGCTGCGAAAACATAACCCGCTTTAGTAAAATCAGCGCTCCAACCCGTCATACCGACATTAGAACCTGTGGCGCCTTTATGTAAGAGAGCATGATGGTCACCATCGCTGACTACAATGTATTTTAGGTTAGGATCTTTGGCAGCTAAGGCTTTGGCGTCCCCTAAATCTTCGGCAATTTTGAAAGTTTCTCCCTTGGGAACATGGGCTTTACCAAATGCATCTGCACCGTTTACTTTGGGCGCTGGGTAACTTGGGTCATCCTGAATATCAATAGTAAAGCTCTTTTCTGTTGATAAACCGCCTTTATCAGTACTGGTTACTTTCAGCGCAATACTTTTTGTCGTTTCATAATCTATCTTTGTGCCGGCTTTCAATTTCAATGTGCCATCAGAGCTGACTTCAAAACGGCTATCATTGACCTTGTAAGTGTGCGTATCACCAGCATCCTGATCCGTGGTACTGAGCTTACCAACTGTCGCTCCCGCCTTGTTTTCCATCAGCTTGTTAGCGGAAAGACTGATATTGGTTGGTGCATGATTTTGTGGTGCAGGGTTAACAACAGTACTTGTGCCACTACTGGTTGGGCTTTCTTGATGCTTGGCATTATCTGTATAAATGGCTTGCACCGTAATATGCTTACCTACTTCTTGCGTTGTTAACACATAGGTGGCAGCAGTAGCTTTACTTATAGCTTTACCGTCAGCAAACCATTGGTATTTGACGCCAGAAGAGGGGACGCCGT
>JAUMZX010000219.1 GCA_030527905.1 Cardiobacteriaceae bacterium | reverse complement strand
TTGTGTTGAAAAATGAATGAGTGGATGAGTTGGAGGGTTTTGCACAGGTCTCATAGTGGGTCTGCTGACCATAAATCTATTGGCTAAGCTGGTAACATTGATTTTCTCTTTGGTATATAAACGCCAAATCTCTTGTCGATGAAACGGTGTGAGTTTGATTCTTTTGTGCATGTTCATTACAGTATTTTCTCAAATTACTGTAAACAACGCTCCGATTTCCTACATATAGTTCATTATTTCACTCTAAGAAAACTATAAAAGCAGAAGTTCTAAACAATAGAAAAATCAATATAAACCTACATACAACCATCATTCCTCACGATACGGGTGAAAGAGATGAAGGTATTTGTTGATATTAGTGACTTTACTGAGGAAGATAAAATAAAGATAATATGCAATTATTTCCAAATAATTAAAGTTTCTCTATGTTTTCTGTTTGTTTAAATAAGTTTGTTTCAAGAAACAGAATCTTAAAAAATTACTCATTATTTCCTTTCTACGTATTTGTGATAAGATTTGTTCTGTCAATTTTGACATTAAACCTAAATTCAAGAGGAAACTTTCATGAAAAAAGTACTGTTCACCACACTGCTCGTTGCTACATTTCCTGCATTTGCTGCACCTGCATCATGCGATGAATATACCAAACAAATGGAAGAAACGTTAAAAAAAGAAGGCTCTTACAGTGAGGAAGCAATGAAAATCGTTAAAGATCAGATTGCCACTGTTAGTGCGGATCAACAAGAAGCTTTTTGTAAGGCTGCTATTGAAAGTATGAAAGCAAGTGCTAACGATACAAGCAGCGATAAAGAAGAAGCTGAAGAGGATGAAGAAAACAAAGCAAAAGGGTAAGTTCTTTTTGCATTAAGGCCGAACCTAAAAGGTTCGGCTTTTTTATAGTTTAATTTTCTATTAAAGCTCAATTTATTAATTGTTTTTATATTAAAAAATTTAATTCATGCTTCCTGAAATGAAGTTTTAGCTTAAATAAAGATATTTTTATATTTCAGATTTGTTTTTCTTTGAAAAATCTATTATATAACCAATTCAAATTAATATTTATGTATTCTATATAAGGATTTATATATCTGATAGATTAAGTTAATATTTTATTAACTGATTTATCTAAAACTTTAGTATATAGATATTACAGTTAACATTATTCTAATAATAGTATTTCCATGTGATCATTTTAAATATTATATTTTTATATATAGCCCATCAAATAATTTATCCTAATAATTATTTGCATCCGACTGTTGTTCAGCGTACGCTACTACGATCTTTTGCAGGGATAAACAACTAATGAATGTGATTCTTGAACACCTCAGAATTAGTTATGAGCAGGATGTCGTTATTAGCGATCTTTCTTATACTTTTGCTGGTGGACATTGGCATGTTATTTTAGGTAAAAGTGGTATTGGAAAATCGACATTATTACGAGCTATTGCAAGTCTTATTCCCTATACGGGAAAGATTACTTGTTCAAGTCCTAGTTTAATGGCTCAACATGACGATCTTCTTCCTTGGTTAGATGTCAAAAAGAATGTGACTCTAGGTGCTCGTTTACGTGGTGAAAAAGCAAATGACAAACAGGCTACTCAACTATTAGAGAAAGTTGGTTTGGATGCTCATATACATAAACGGCCTGAACAGCTTTCAGGCGGACAACGACAACGTGTAGCACTTGCCCGTACCTTGTATGAAAAGCGAGACTTATTATTAATGGATGAACCTTTCTCTGCCGTTGATGCCGTCACGCGCTATCAATTACAAAACTTAGCCCTTAAACTACTGCGAAACAAAACTGTCATCATGATTACGCATGATCCTGCGGAAGCCCTCCACCTAGCAGATTATCTTTATATTCTCCATAACGATGGACTACATGAATGCACGGTTGATAGTGTTGAAACGTTATTGGAGATGCTGAGTATATGAAATCTTTATTTCGATTTCTGGGTACAATGAGCGTTCTTGCGTGTGTTTGGCAAGCAATCATTTTGCTTACCGCCCCTCCTGCATATATTTTACCGTCAC
Organism: Cardiobacteriaceae bacterium; assembly: GCA_030527905.1. Classification (GTDB taxonomy): domain Bacteria; phylum Pseudomonadota; class Gammaproteobacteria; order Cardiobacteriales; family Cardiobacteriaceae; genus Cardiobacterium. Next base: position 734 of record JAUMZX010000219.1, on the reverse strand, counting down.
CATTTGCCGTTTTACTGAAAATATGTAGTGAATATGTATTGCTCTCTCAACATGCTTTTTCCACGCTTTCAGAAATCGCACTTGGACTTTTATGTGGTATTTCTCTGGGCTGTTTTACAGCAATCCTGCTGCAATATAATCGTTGGTTACGCGTATTATTCTCTCCGTTACTTATTTCTTCACAATCTATTCCTGTTTATGCGCTTGCTCCCGTATTGACCTTATGGTTCGGATTCGGAATGTTGCCAAAAATCATTATGACTGTTCTTATCATTTTCTTTCCTATAACTACTGCTGCCTATGATGGCTTACGTTGTACGCCACAAAGTTACCTCGACCTTGCTTCTAGTATGAACAGCCCACCATTTCGTACATTGTTATACATACGCGTTCCTGCCGCCTTGCCATCTTTTGCTTCTGGTTTGCGTGTTGCCGTTGCTATTGCTCCTATTGGTGCTGTTATAGGCGAATGGGTTGGTGGGAGTAGCGGTTTAGGTTATCTCATGACTTACGCTAATGCGCGCGGAAAAACAGATTTGCTTTTTGCAGCTCTTGTCGTCCTTGTTGTTATCGCACTAATGCTTTATGGTTTAACTGACCGTTTGCTCAAACGTTTTATTCGCTGGAAAGTATCTGTATGAAGCAAAATTTATTTTGTCATTTATCAATATACAGATATTTTGAGACCTTTGCAAAAGGTTCCCAAACCGCTTACATTACCCCGACATCCACAA
>JAUMZX010000218.1 GCA_030527905.1 Cardiobacteriaceae bacterium | reverse complement strand
ACTTACAGCTGGAACAGCCATACGTGAATCGCTCAACATCTTGCGCAACGCTAATGCAAAACCTCAAGCGGTTATTGTTGCACTTGATCGACAAGAAACCGTAGATGCTGGTGATTCCGCCCTAACCCGTCTGGCCTCACAAGAACAATTAACGACAGCCGCCGTCGTTACTTTAGATGATTTATTACAATTTGTTGGCGATAGTAACGAACTTGCACCACATCTTACAGCCATGCAAGATTATCGGGCACAATATGGCACGAGCAGTTGAATTTTCACGTCATGCCGCTTATACTGCGCGCCGCATAATAACGCGTGTTCCACACGCCACTCTTTCTTCTATTTTGCCGTAAAACCACAGTCCACGTAGCATCGTAAGCCATCGTTCGGTACGAAGGGTGCGGCGTATCTTTTTGGAGACTCACACATGAGCAAAGCTCTTGATATTAACGAAGCAAATTTTCAAACTGAAGTATTAAATTCAGATATTCCCGTATTGGTCGATTTCTGGGCGGAATGGTGCGGCCCTTGTAAAGCCATTGGTCCTGAACTGGATGCGCTTTCTGCTGAAACCGAAGGAAAACTGAAAATCGTCAAAATCAATGTAGATGAAAATAACGATATTTCAGCACAATATGGCGTCCGTTCTATTCCAACGTTACTCTTATTCAAAAATGGTGAAATGATTGATAGCCATCTTGGTCTTGCAAGCAAGCAAGAGCTGCTCAATTTCACAAAACCGCATTTTTCCTAATTAGTATCTATATTGCCCCCGCTTCTGCGGGGGTATCCACACTTGCATCTCACGCTTTCATCATATGAATCTCAGCGAACTAAAACTCAAAACATCACAAGAAATACTGGCACTCGCCGAATCCATGGGACTTGAAGACATTTCCCGCAAACGCAAACAAGATCTTATCTTTTCCATACTGAAAGCACACGCCAAAAGTGGCGAAGATATTTCTGGCGAAGGAACTCTGGAGCTGCTACAAGACGGCTATGGCTTTCTTCGTGCTGAAGTCAATTCCTATCAGGCCAACCCTGACGATATTTACGTATCGCCTGGTCTCATCCGACGCTGCAACCTGCGTACAGGCGACACCATATCTGGAAAAATACGTCCGCCTAAAGATAACGAACGTTATTTTGCCCTTACGAAAATTGATACCATCAATTACGACGAACGCGGTGCAGCACGACATAAAGTCCCTTTTGAGAACCTGACGCCATTACATGCCGACGAAATGCTCAAACTCGAGTTGGGTAACGGCAGTTCAGAAGACATTACACCCCGTATGATTGACCTGATTGCTCCTATTGGTAAAGGTCAGCGAGGACTTATCGTATCACCGCCTAAAGCGGGAAAAACCGTGATGTTACAAAACATCGCGCAATCAATTACGCACAATCACCCCGAATGCTATCTGATCGTTCTGCTCATTGATGAGCGACCAGAGGAAGTCACAGAAATGCAGCGTAGCGTTAGAGGCGAAGTTATTTCCTCTACCTTTGACGAACCCGCGCAACGCCATGTGCAAGTCGCTGAAATGGTTATTGAAAAAGCCAAGCGACTGGTAGAACACAAAAAAGATGTCGTCATTCTTTGCGACTCTATTACCCGCCTAGCGCGGGCTTACAACACTGTTGCCCCTGCATCGGGAAAAATTCTCACTGGTGGTGTTGACGCTAATGCCTTACAACGCCCTAAACGTTTTTTTGGTGCTGCGCGTAACACAGAAGAAGCAGGTTCACTCACCATCATTGCCACTGCCTTGGTTGAAACCGGCTCCAAAATGGATGAGGTTATTTACGAAGAATTCAAAGGCACGGGTAATATGGAAGTCCATCTTAACCGTCGTATTGCAGAAAAACGCATCTTCCCTGCTATTGACATCAATCCGTCTGGTACTCGTCGTGAAGAATTGATGATTGATCCAGATGTTCTGCAGAAGACATGGATACTACGAAAAATTCTGCATCCAATGGACGAACTACAAGCGAGCGAATTTTTGTTGGAAAGACTGAAAAATACCAAAACAAACGAAGAATTTTTCCAATCCATGAAGAACGTTAAATAAACGAGACTAGAGAATATCTGGTAAATAAATTTGCCGCTTAGAAACCTGTTCAAAGAAAACTGTCTGGATAACATGGTTACTGTGAACGAGCGTAATCAGCGTTTTTTGAGGAAATAAGTAGAAAGCTTCGCTTGTGTATTTTTCTATTTAAACATAAAGCACAGAGCATCAACCACACATAATTACTTGACTCTAATTATGTGCTGTATTGGTGCTTACAACAGACAAAAGCAGTACGCATTTATTTGCCGTACTTAACATTTTCCACTTATGGCAAAAAACAGGTTCGGATAAAAGTTAATCTGTACATCTCCTGTGTAGCGCGAGTTTCAGTTGGTGCTTCGTTATCCTATGAAAAATTGACGTAGCACTTGCTGTACAGACAGGTTTGCTTACGGCACAACCCGCAATGACTACCGCAACATTGTGTATGATTGCGCTTACCAGAAGAGGATAGTGGATGGCGGTTTTATGGATAAACTAAAGTTTCTACTAAGAAAGTTTTAGCCACGAGCTATAAAAACAGGAAAGCGTCTAAATACTGGATTCCGCTATGCTTACTCACACTACTAGGCAAACATAAGAATGCATATTTCCTTAATTTATTGGCTAAGACAAACAATGATTATTTCGATATAAAGTGAGACCTTTGCAAAAGGTCCCCAAACTGCTTTACATTACCCCGACATCCACAAC
>JAUMZX010000217.1 GCA_030527905.1 Cardiobacteriaceae bacterium | reverse complement strand
GGGGATTCGTCTTGCGGAAAATACGCTCCTACAAAATACGCAGAAATTACATCCGATGCGTTGGACGCCGAAATCGCTGGGTAATGATACCGCCTCCTGTATTGGGGCGGGCATTCACCATGCCATTCCTGCTGGAATTAATAGCATTATGGATGAATTGGAAAATACGACGGGACATTATTATCATCGTTTTGCTTTTGGTGGGGATGCGCAAATTCTTTTTGGTAATCGTCCGGATTATCGCATTGAACCTGACTTAATGTTTCGTGGCATGATTGACCGGCTTACTACGGAAAATAGCCGAGATGAGAGGTAAATAAATATGGAATGGAAAAATAGCCGACGCAGCAGCAACGTTGAAGATCGCCGTGGTCGGGGTGGTGTGGTCACCGGAGGTATTGGGCTGGGTGGGATACTTATTGTGCTGATTGGTTGGGCTTTTGGTATAGATCCTTCGGTTATGCTGCAATTTGTGAGCGGAGGGAGTGGTAATAGCAGTAGCTACAGCGGTAAAGCGCCTGCCGCGAATGACGAAGCGGCACAATTCTTGAGTACAGTACTAGCATCTACTGAAGATATCTGGACACCAGTGTTAAAGCAATATGGAAAAACTTATCGCAACCCTACTCTTATCCTCTTTAACGGACAAGTACAATCGGCATGCGGTATCAGTAGTAGCCAAACAGGACCTTTCTACTGCTCTGCGGATCAGAAACTGTACATCGACCCTACTTTTTACCATGAAATGCAGCGGATGGGGGCAAGTGGTGATTTTGCTTTTGCTTATGTTGTCGCTCACGAAGTGGGGCATCACGTTCAAAATTTATTGGGAACGCTAGGACAAGCGCATCGTTATATGCGGCAGAGCAGTAAAGCAGATGCCAACAAAATTTCGGTGCGCATCGAATTGCAAGCGGACTGTTACGCTGGTATCTGGGGCAACAAGCTGGAAAAATATAGCCAGATTCGTTTGGATGACGGCGATATTCGCGAAGGGCTAAAAGCAGCGGAGGCAGTCGGTGATGATACCTTAATGCAACGGGCAGGGGCACGCGTCAACCCTGCAAACTTCACTCATGGGAGCGCTGCGGATCGTATGAAATGGCTCAATAACGGGCTGCAATATGGTGAAATCAGCCGTTGTAATACCTTCGAGTAATACGGGTTAATTGAGCATCATAACTGAGAGCAAGATAAAAACTTAGTGTAGGAAAGCGATAGCAAATTGCCGCGTTATTGCTATGGCGAAAGTAGCGCTCAAAAACTAAATATCGAAATAATAAACCCGCGGTGGTGTTTATTGAACCAATCCGATAGGGGCTGTGTAAACAGTACTCTACGAGTACGTCGTTTCGCATAGCGGGAGACAAAAGAGATTCCAGACAAATGATGTTGGGCAACTATATATCGTGTTGCCTTACATCATGGCAAAAGTAAACGCCTTTTGCGTTATGGAAATTTAGCGTGCAATACCAATAGATAAAACGACGTATTGTATAAATAATTCAATCAAATATAGATGAGAGGAACAGACTATGTCAGAAAACAGAATTCGCGCTTATGCCGCATCGGCGCCACACGCTGCTTTAGAACACTATGATTACGATGCCGGTGCGCTGAAGAATGATGAAGTGGAAATTAAGGTGCATTACTGCGGCATCTGCCACTCCGATCTTTCGATGATTGATAATGAATGGGGCATGAGCCGCTATCCACTGGTAGCGGGGCATGAAATCATCGGTGAAATTACAGGGCTAGGTACGGATGCGAAAGGCTTGAAAATTGGTCAGATGGTAGACGTGGGTTGGACGGCAGAATCTTGCCAGCACTGCGATCCGTGTATTGGCGATAATGCTCATACTTGCGCCACTGCTGTGCCTACCGTTATCCATATGGGAGGATTCGCTGACAAAGTGCGCGCGCAATGGCAGTGGGTGATTCCTATGCCTGCAAGCATCGACTACGCCAAAGCAGGGCCTTTACTATGTGGTGGGATAACTGTATTCCAGCCGTTACTGCAACACGGTATTAATGCGAGCCACAAAGTAGGGATAATAGGCGTCGGTGGTTTGGGACACATGGCCTTGGGCTTTTTTAATGCGTGGGGCTGTGAAGTAACTGCATTCAGTTCCAATCCGGCCAAATACGATGAAATTCGCGCCATGGGGGCGCATCATGTGCTGAATTCTACCCAGCCCGAAGCCTTTGCTGCTGCACAAAGCACTCTGGATTTGATTGTATCGACGGTTAATGTACCGTTAGATTGGAACGCGTACATGACTTTGCTGAAACCTGAAGGCAAATTACATATTGTTGGTGCGGTATTGGAGCCGATGAATATCAATGCATTCTCGCTGATTCCTGGCGCGAAAGCAGTGGCAGGTTCGCCAACCGGTGCGCCAATTCATCTGCGCACCATGATAGACTTCGCGGCGCGTAAGAAAGTTGAACCAATTGTGGAAACTTTCCCTATGTCCCGCATTAACGAAGCCTTGCAACATGTGCGGGATGGTAAAGCTCGTTACCGCGTAGTGTTAAAAAACGATTTTTTGTAAAATGAAAACTCGTATATTGCAATTTTATCTTAATCTCTAAACCCCTTTTGCTCAATACACCATTAGTAAAGCTCAATATTTTGCTGCGAGTGTATTGAAATTATTAAAATTTAGTGTCGTATCGCGCTTAATACATAAAAGTTCCGCTGAATCCAAAAGATATCGGCGGAATGAAACCTTGAGACCTTTGCAAAAGGTCCCCAAACTGCTTTACATTACCCCGACATCCACAA
>JAUMZX010000216.1:2496-2846 GCA_030527905.1 Cardiobacteriaceae bacterium | reverse complement strand
AGCTCCGGAAGGTTATGCGGCCTTTGCTGACGTTAATAAAAACAATAAGTTTGACACGAATGACATACCTTTGCGTACAGTAGTGTTAAACACACCGACGCGTGCGGATATGCGTTACCTTTTTGATAATTTGGATGCCAACTATGCTCCTGTTAGGAGAGGATCAAGTGAATATGCGCGTGCGGCAGCGTACCTTCCGAATGGATCATTCTTAAGAGCTGATTTTTCTACCGCTAACGGATTGATCACAGCCAATCCCGCAAATAGCATCATTAAAATTATTTTGACGGATTTGAATCCTCAAGACAAACAAAAAAACAGGGCGCAAGTTATGCTATTGGATGGTAGCG
>JAUMZX010000216.1:0-2486 GCA_030527905.1 Cardiobacteriaceae bacterium | reverse complement strand
TGCAATTTTGTGCAAAATCAGAAATTCTGGATGCAAGTAACAAAAAATGTACTTTTAATTAAACCAGATTCACAATTTATCTAAATCTGATTAGAGAATTAAACAATGAAAATAAAAAATAACCGATTAAAAAAAAATACGGGCGGATTGATATTCATTCATCAACAACAAGGTTCAACTTTAATCGAAGTATTGGTTTCCATGTTGATGCTAGGGCTTGGTGTGCTTGTTTTGTTGGCAACACAATTAAAAACGGTTGTAGGTGTACGTGAAGCAGAAAATCAAACAATAGTTGCCCAAGCAACTCAAAATTTAATTGAAGGAATGTTGGCAAATCCTAAACTTACGCTTACTAAATTAAATACAAATCGGATTAGCGGTGGTGTTGATTGGAATCGTAAGAATTACGATGTATATAGCGGGAACATCGCGAGTGTAAATCCAGCTTCTTGCAACGGCTTAACAAATAGAAACGATTTTAACAAGATTAATTTGGCATTAGCGCAAATGTGCGATTTTAGAAAAGCCCTAGTTGAAAATTTACCGGATGCAACCTTCTATATTAATATTTGTCGAGATAGTAGCAATCAAGAACCAATGGTTTCGTCAGGGGGAAACATTGATTGGAATTGTACGGCAGCTGCAAATTCAACACCTTATACTGTTGTAAAAGTTTTATGGCAGATGGATACTGAGAATAATGAAAGTTCCGAAGGGGTTAAGGTCGTTGGTGGTAAGGCGGTTTATACTTATCAAGCACGGGTTACGGATTAATGAAATGAAAAATAAAATATACTTTTATCAAAATACGGGAAAACCAAAAGGCTTTTCCATCATCGAATTCATGATAGCGAGCCTGCTCAGTATTATCGTATTGATTGCTGTAGGTTCTGGCTATTTTGCAGCAAGAAAAGTTAATGATGTTGCTATTGCCCGTTTGAATGCACAGCAAGATATCAGAAATTTATCTAATATGATTGTGCATGATGCTCGTATGGCTGGTGATTTTGGTTGTTTCAATTTAAGTAACTTGGGTAATGTAAATATTACTATTGCAAATGAGTTGGAGAAAAGCGAAAGCAACATTCTTCATTTAAAAGATTTTTTGTTTTCAGGTACGGCCGGAAACAATAATGCAATTAAGCTATCAGAAGGCGTAAAAAGCATTGCCCAGAGTGACTTCGCCCGTGCGATTTCCGTAGGAAATTTTAGAGCTCAATCTGATGCATTGGTCTTTCAATATGGATCCGGTTCGCCGTCTGTTAGTCAAGTAACATCTAATTCACTTACAATTAATCCTGCTCAAGATTCAGTTGCGCCAACATTGACGACCGATGCCCCAGTTGCAATTAGTACATGTAATACTTTGAGCTTGCATCGAGTGTCTCGCCATGCTCATAATGTAATTACCTTGAATGGAAATTTGCCTTCGACTATGACTCAAAACAATATGTTGGCCGAGCTTGCTTTAACTCGATATATTGTAAACGTTTATGTGGTTGGAACTTTGAACGGGCAGCAGGGGCTTTATCGCATTCAATACGGTAATGGTTCTTGGGAAACGCCTCAATTGTTGCTACCTAACATCACAGGTATGCAGATATTGTATGGCTACGTAAAAGGATGTCCTAGCGTCGATCCGGCAGCAGCAAGCTCAGCGGAAGAGACTTTTAATTTTACCAATCAACCGTTAAATACCGATGCGACCCGACCTCTGGCAAGCGTTCGTTTGGTGTTGAATGGGAATAATTTTGCTGCAAAAGGGGAACTCATGGCTAGCTCAGCTTCAAAAGAAAGCGCAGGTAATGTTTATATCTATAATATTGATGCAAATATCCGCGGAGGCAACCGATGCGCAAACCGTTAATTACGATATTGCCTCAAAAACAGAAAGGTTTTTCACTTTTCATGGTTTTGGTAATGATGCTGGTTATTGCATTTTTGGTAATTGCCGCCACCCAATCTTATAATACCGAAATGCGTATCAGTAGTAACGATGCAGATAGAAAAAGTGCTTTTTCATTGGCAGAGGCTGCTTTGAGACAAGGGGAATCGGATATCGGCAATTTTGCCGATGAAACATTTAAAGCTGATTGCAGTGGTGGATTATGTTCGCAAGCAGATCAAAAAACGGCAAGTGAGATTACTGCAGCAGGTAGTTCATTACACTTGCGATTGGAAGCTTGTGCAGCAGGATGTAGCGGAATTAATGCATGGGATCGTCCCGGTTTTCAAACTTCTGGTCGAAAATACGAAATTCCAGATAGTTTATCTGCCAATCCGGCACGTTATATTATCGAAGCACTTGGATCAAATACAGAATCTGATGGAACAATAAAGGTTATTTATCGTGTTACCGCACGTGCATGGGGCAAGAATCCGAATACTACGGTAACCCTCCAATCATATGTTGAAGGCGTATATAACCAATGAGCAGCTATAGGATTAAAAGAATATGAATATGAAAACAAAATCCCGTGGCTTTA
>JAUMZX010000215.1 GCA_030527905.1 Cardiobacteriaceae bacterium | reverse complement strand
CCCGGGCAAGTACGAGGGGTAGGTACTGAAGCCGTTACCTTGCGTGAAGCGCGTATTGACCGTGCTCAAGCGATTGTTGCCGCCTATAAATCCGATTCTGACAACCTTTCCATTGCGGTAACGGCAAAATCCATGCACCCTTCATTATTTGTTGTCGGTAAGCAAAACCACAGCTCTGATCAGCGTTTATTTGCTGTTGCTGGCTTTGACCGCGTGATGGCTGAAGCAGACCTGATTGTGAGTGAAGTTTTTCCGCGTATCGCACATGCCTTACTCAGTCGATTTATGAAAGTCCTCTGGCATCAAAATGAAGCATGGGGGCAACGTTTGCTACAACGTATTGAACACCTCGCGGGCGATTACAATCCGCGCCATTATGTCCTACGCGTTGATAAACAACGCGCTCCGGCAATTCTTGCCGAGCTACAGAACGGCCATCTTTTGCGCCTACAAAGCTTGTGGATGATGCCTGATGCACCGGAAACGGTTAATGATGCGATTCCTCTACTTCTATTACGCAATCAACAAGAAATTATCCTACCCAATGCGGCAACCTCACTACAAGAAGGCGATCAGGTGCTCATCATTTATCACCGTACGGAAATTGGTTTGCGCATGCGCCGAGCGGCACGCGACGAGCACGAACTTTATTACGCTATGCATGGCCGTGAAAAACCTATTTCCTATCTGATGAACTTCCTACTGAAAAAGCTGGACTTATGATCTATTACCAAACATACGGACAGAAACAAAGCCAAGCCGTTGTTTTACTCCACAGCGGTGGTATGGCGGGCGAAGAATGGCATCCCCAAATTGACAGCTTAGCTGGACGTTTCCATGTGCTTATCCCGGACTTACCCGGACATGGAAAAAGCCCACTACATAGTGAACGTCTTAGTGTGCGCCTCATGGCAGAAGCGGTACTGGATATGTTAGATGCGGAAAATTTGTATGAAGTCAATATATGTGGTTCCAGTATGGGTGGCGCGGTTGCTTTATGGCTAGCCCTTAACCACCCTACCCGCATCAAACGACTGGTTATTTACCGCATCGGTTATCGTACAAATCCGGATATCCACAGCCAAGTCAATGCCATGGGAGACCCTACTTACTGGGAATCCTTTGGTTTAGCTGCTTGGCTTGCAAAATTGCACACACCACAAGGCGGAAAAGACGCATGGAAAACTGTCATTGCACGAGTTGGTGATGCACTACACGGTGATGACACCCAACACATGCATCATCTAAATAGCTTGGCAGCCATACGTTGTCCAACGCTCATTATTGCGGGAGATCGTGATCCGCTTGCACCACTGGCTGACATGCTCAATATGTACCGCACAATTCCCGATGCCGCTCTTTGGATTATTCCACATGCCGCGCATATTACGGCTACCAATACCTGGCGAGCGCCAGCCTTTACTGAAGAACTCAGGCGCTTTTTTAGTCGCGAAGCGACAAAAAAGACGCCGTGAAAGCCCACCGTAAGCAATCAATCTCTGTATAATACGAGAAAAATTTTACTATATTTAGGTGGCGATTCACAGGTTACCCGAATAGAATTTGCCTGAACCAACCAAATTAAAAACCAAAGGAGTATTTATGGACGTCATTACGATTACTGCCAATCCTGCTATTGACATGACCATTCACGTAAACGGCTGGCAACGTGATGCGGTTAACCGCGCACAAGCTGTTGACGTTACCGTCGGTGGCAAAGGTTTAACGGTTGCTATCAATCTTGCCGATGCCGGCATTGATACCAGCGGCACCGGCTTTATGGGTGCTGATAACGAAGAACGTTTCGTCCGTACCTTTAAACAACATGGTGTTATTGATCACTTTATCCGTGTCCCGGGAGATACGCGTACCTGCGTAAAAATTGTTGACGGTAGTAATGGCGAAACCACCGACCTTAATCCAGCAGGTCTTTTCGTTCCTGAAGAATATCAACAACAACTATGGGATTATATTGACCGCAACGTTGGCGTGGCACGTGTTCTCATGATGGGCGGTAGCTTGCCTGCCGGTATCGAAAAAGACCTTTACGCTCGTATCGTTGCCAAATACAGCGGCAAATTTGAATACATCGTTGTCGATAGTAGCGGCAAAGCCTTGAGCGAAGCGATGGCTGCCGATGTTCTGCCAGATATGATTAAACCTAACATCTTTGAATTACAGGAAATGTGTGGCCGCGAACTAAACAGCGATGCGGAAATCATTGCCGAAGCACGCAAACTTATTGCGCGGGGGATGAAAATCGTCGTTGTTTCCATGGGGGGACAAGGCGCATGGTTCGTCACGAAAAATGAAGCCGTCCATGCCAAACCACCACGTGTCCGTGTAGCCAGTACCGTTGGCGCAGGCGATGCGATGGTTGCAGGAACGATTCGCGGCTTACTACTCAAACGCGATATTGCGGAAATGGCGCGTACGGCAACCGCTTATAGCGCATCAAACATCGAACACGTGGGCACTTACTTACCAGGACAACAGCGTATCGAACAACTAAAAGGTTGGGTGGTTATCACGCGTGAAGGCGAAAACCGCGATTAATGGCGTACTAGATATCCTGATATCTACCGCACAATCGCATTAGCAACCATATCGCTACCACAAAAACCGCCATTACTGGCGGTTTTTTTATTGTTATCACTATTGAAACGTTTGAGCGAACTGCGCCGAGAGATAGAAGGCGTGAGTGAACGCATGCTGACGCAAACGCTGCAACAATGGGAACAAGATGGCATGTTGACGCGTAAATCCTACAATACCGTACCACCACATGTAGAATGAGACCTGTGCAAAACCCTCCAACTCATCCACTCATTCATTTTTCAACACAAAT
>JAUMZX010000214.1 GCA_030527905.1 Cardiobacteriaceae bacterium | reverse complement strand
GGTAGCTTTGGCTTTCTTGGGAGTCCTGCTACGAAGACTGTGAACACGTTCTAAATCATCACCCTTGTGGGAAATATCCCACAAGGGGTGTTTCTCCACATTTTTAGCATTTAAATTTAAGGAGAAACCATGAAAGAGAAATTAAATGAAAAAGAAATACTGGCGATCGCTAATCGTCCTTGGGCAGAAAAACCCGAAGAAGATAGTGATTTACGTATTTTAAAATCAGCGGCTGGCTACTACGTCGGCCGTGTAGAACTAGATGAAGAAGGTCACGAATGGCCTTTTTCCCGTGAGAGCGACTACTATCGCTCTAAAGAAAAAGCAGAAGATGCACTCAAATTCTTAATTGAACTAGAGAATACACCGCTTGAATAATATAAGTGCGCCGTTTCCGGCGCACTTTCTCAATATCTCATTTAACCCATGCGGGGACTGTTCCCTGACGGGTTCAGTCTCCACTTATATCAGGAGACTATGATTATGCAATCTTATACTCCTGGGTTATACTTAAGTAAAACCAATTCAGGAGTAATCATGCCTATTACCATCAGAAAAAGCGGTAACGCTCAAATCGTTTCTCTGCCAAAGTCGCTGCTAGAACAGCTTGGTGTTGGTGTTGGTGATGATTTTGATGTCATGCTGCAAGATGGCACTATCATTCTGAAGCCGATAAAGAAACATCATCTAACCCTTGGGCAGTTGCTCCAAGATGTCACACCAGAGATGTTTCAGACGGAAGAAGATGAGGTATGGCTGACTATGCCCTCTACAGGGAAGGAATGGCCATGAGTAACTATATTCCCGAGCAAGGTGATATCGTCTTTATTGATTTCGATCCGTCCAGTGGTAAAGAAATCCAAAAAAGACGCCCGGGATTGGTGATGAGTAAGAGCCAAGTAGCCCGAAAAACAGGGTTGATTCTGGTATGTCCCATCACCTCTACGCGACGAGGTATTGCCTTGGAAGTAGAGATTGACACACCAACGGTTCAAGGTGTGGCCTTATCCATTCAAATAAAAGCGCTGGATTATCGACAACGTCATGTGGTTTTTGCTGAAAAAGCAGACTGGCATGCGGTCGAAACCATGAGCTTGATTCTACAAGAGTTGGTTGCAATCTAACAGATTGCTCTGCCTGCTTTTTTCTTTGCGTAATAACGCATAATTTAACCCATGCGGGGATTGTTCCCCGACGGGTTCAGTCTCCCGCTTACATCAGGAGACTACAATGACATATACCAAATATAACGATGCCGGACACGGTTGGCTTGAAGTGCCAATCAGTGAACTGAAACGTTTAAATATTGCAGACAAAATCTCAGGATTTTCTTATCGGGACGGCGACACCGCCTTTCTGGAAGAAGACGATGATTTGAGCCTTTTTTGGGAAGCCAAAGAAGAACGAGGTGAATCGCTGGAAATAAATCATATTTTTAGCAATTATAGCCCTGTACGGGCTTACGCTGGGTATCATTACCCATAAGTAGTAGCTACACACTATTTCCCATAGGGAGAACATTCCCTATGGAGTGTTCTCCTTTTTTTATTCAATTTTAGGAGAACACCATGAATACTATTACGACTTCTCATATAGAAACACTATTTACACCCGAGCAGCTTGCAGCTTTGCAACAAAACCATCGGGAATCAAGACGCAAAGGCCACGATCCTCAACCTATCGTACATTTGAGGATACCTGGCAATTCCTGTCAGTGGCTCATCACTGAGATAGATGAAGATAATATTTGCTTCGGATTATGTGATCTCGGTATGGGATTTCCCGAACTAGGCTATATCAGCCTGGATGAGATATTGGATTGCACCAATGCGCTGTACTGTGAGCCGCGTTTTCGGGCGAAAGCACCACTCTCGAAATACACCGAGAAGGCACGTGCTGCCTCGCAGATTGTTGTGGACTGGGATGATGATGAAACTAACGAAGCAGCAATAATGGCTGACTCAGAAACAACAGCGGAAGATGGGAATATTCCACTATCGCAATTTCTGGCAGATTTTCGTGAAGCATTGCTCAAGCAAATTGGCATACAAACTCCCGTTGTTTATGACGGACAACATCATGCTTGGCAAGATGAAGTATTGATGGGTTTAAAACGCCGGCCTTTTGCTGCACAACAGCACCGTATCCATGCTTGTTATGCGGGTTTGGTGGAGCACAATCTACCAGCAGTATTTCTCAATGGAGAAATGGGGACAGGAAAGACCATGATGGGTATCTGTGTTTCGGCACTCATTCATCGCGGTTATTCTGATAAACCTATACTGGTCATATCGCCACCGCACCTAGTCTATAAATGGCGACGCGAAATCTTGGACACCGTACCGGATGCCGTTGTTCATGTCATCAATGGCAGCAATGCCATTAATGAGCTGATTCACTTTCGTCATGATTTACAAAATGGACGATTAAACGATGGGCATATTCATTATCTAATCATAGGCCGTGTGCGTATGCGTATGGGCTTTTATTGGCGTCCTGCTTACTGGAGGCGGCAATACCGTTTTAGCTTATATAATCGCGATACTGATACCACAGAAATCGGACACTACGATGCGGTTGCTTGTCCTTGTTGCGGTCAATATCAATTGGCCGGCGAAGAACAACGTCCTGTCATCGTAAGAGAAAATTGGGGAACACAACGTCGCGAGCATTGTCAGCACTGTAAGGCACCAATGTGGTCCATGCGTCACAAAGATGATCGTGATGTCAATGCAGAGCAGAAACTACGGCAATTCTTACAAGTATTACCGGGTATAGGTAAAGCGACCATTGATAAGCTGATACACACCTTCGGTGTTGATAACTTGGAAGGGATGATTGATGACAACATTTATGATTTTGTTAATCTACAGACTGAGACCTTTGCAAAAGGACCCCAAACCGCTTACATTACCCCGACATCCACAA
>JAUMZX010000213.1 GCA_030527905.1 Cardiobacteriaceae bacterium | reverse complement strand
GGATGTCGGGGTAATGTAAAGCAGTTTGGGGACCTTTTGCAAAGGTCTCAAAATAGAGAAACCCGCATCGCGCAGAAAACGCAGGTCATCGGATTCATACAATGAACCGACCATTGAACTGGCAGAAGATTTAACCCCACCGCTACCTAAAGCAATCAGTATCAAACCGCAAATCATCCCTTCTATGCCGGGAACAAGAGCTAGAGCAATATGACCAAACATCACAACGATGCCAGAGTAAAAGAGCGTGCGTTCTGCGCCTAAGACACGGTCTGCCAACCATGCCCCCAGTATGGTTGAGAGATATACACTACCGCTATAAGTGCCGACAATGCCTCCTGCTACGGTTTTATCTATCCCAAGACCGCCGTTTTCTACGGTGTAATATAAATAAATCAGCAGAATGCCCTGCATCCCATAGAAAGAAAAACGCTCCCATAATTCAATATGAAACAGTGTCGATAGCTGTAACGGATGCCCAAAGAAAGTTTTTCCGGATGATGGTAATGTCATGCATACGCTCCTATGTTATCAATGAGAAAAAACAAAATGTTTCTCGCATAAGTACAACAAAGGCTGCTGGTAGCCTTCTTTATTGAGCAGGAAGGCAACATTATTTCACTTCCTGCTGAGAAAAATGTAACACAGGCAAAACAAAACACACAAATTATTCACGTATAAATAAAGTGTATCAAGTAATAACTCTCTACAAGTTTCTTTCTGAAAGCAGACACAAATATCACATGACAAATGAAGAAAAATAAGACCTTAATGTGACGCTGATATTGTCTATATCCAAAGGTCAAAGAGAATTTTTAGTGCATCCATTACCTTGTATCGCGCAACAAACAGCGGAATATTGAGTTTATCTATACGTCATTAAAACTATACTAAAAACAAATTTTATAACGGGTTTTGTTATTTTAAAACAGCATGATGAGCAATCCACCACGCTGCTCCAATCCCTGACAAAAATCCCCAAAGATGAGCCGCCCAAGACACTTGCGGCTGGTGCTTGAGTAGTGACAGCAAGAGCCCACCATATAGGACAAAGGCCGCAATGGCGTAATACAAAGCCTGTCGGTCACGTGTCCACCAAGCATAAGCCAGCAGGAAGCCAAAAAACGCAAAGACCAATCCAGAAGCGCCTAACATAATGGCATTACGACCGAACAACCAAACGCCAAGACCGCTACCACAGGTAGCAATCAGCAAAAGTAAAAAAAATTGCGGTAACGGTAACAAATCACCACTGAGAAAGCCCATCAATGCCAGCGGAATACTATTTGAAAGCAGGTGGGTGAAATCGACATGCAGTAATGGTGCCGTAAACATGGCAGGCAAACTAAGGAAACGGCGCGGACGAATGCCTAAAATAGGCCGAAACAATTTAAAGGTAAGCCGGTCAAAGAGAAAACCTGTCCACATCAAAGCAAGGAGCACGAGTAGAGGATAACGAAAGGCATATTGCCAGAGTATATCTGCGTGGGGCATCTTCCGTGAAAAAGCGGGGCTAATAGTTATGGCAACGCATTCTAACGCTGCGCACGTACTTTGCAAAGCTTTGGTAATCTTTCTCTCCTTCCGCTAAAATAGCCCTATTTTCTTCATTTTCCGGAGATATCCATGCGCAGTGAACGTGTCTGGTTCGGTTTTTTTGTTCTATTGGCACTCACCTTAAATTTTGGTTTCGTTTACGGGGACATTAGTAACCCAGAACACCATGATAAATTAGAACTTTTCTTTGCTTTTATCGTTAGCATAGTTTGCACCATTCTGAAATTCGGTGATCGCTCTCATCTTGGTTCACTGATGTTGGCAACCAGTCTGGTTGCCGATGTGCAATTATTAGGTGCTATTTGCGTGTGGGCATTCAGTGTCTCTATGTTGGAAGCGAGCACTATGGTAGCAATCGTTTCTTTTACTGCTGGAGCTTTATTGGCCAATATCGTGTCGGTCATCCTAGTTGTTATTGAAGCAGCAACAATGCGTCGCTAATGAACGAAGTCGTTTACCTGATTATGCGGCAGATGCGCCAACCGGCGCTTATTTTGCTGGGCGCATATTCTTTAGCCATTCTGGGTATCACTTCGATACCCGCTGTAAACAGCGAAGGAGAACTGTCTTATCTCACCATCTTTCAGGCGTTCTATTGGGTAAGCTATACCGCAACCACCATTGGTTATGGCGAATTACCACTCACATTTTCCGAATGGCAGCGGATGTGGGTTGTACTTAGTATTTATTACACAGTTCCCGCATGGTTTTACGCCATCGGAAAAATCATTGCGTTACTTCAGGACGAAACATTCCAGCACGCTTTGAATGAAAGCCGTTTTGCGCGGCGTGTCGAAAAACAACGCTCAAAATTTTGCATTATTTGTGGCTTTGGCGAATCCGGACAGCGGCTGGTGCGTCTTTTACTCGGCGTTGGTTATCAATGTGTCGTTATCGATAATGATCCTGTGCGCATCAACAAAATGGCGCTTGATTCAAGCTTGCACGGCGTATTGGCTATCAACGGCGATGCGTTTAGTGTCGAGTTATTACTCAAATCCGGTATACAGTCGCCTTATTGTCGTGCGGTTATTGCCATAACCGATTCGGAAGAAGTAAACATAAAAGTTTCGCTGGCAGCGCGCCTCCTCTCATCAGACCAGACACGATTTCAGATTATCTGTCGAACCTACACTCGCGCGGGCAGCGCCAATGCCAAATCTTTTGATACCGACGCAACTATTAATACCAATCAAATCTTTGCACAACGTTTAACGACGGCGTTACGTCGCCCCTCTATTGCCGAGTTAATCGCACGTTTACAAAATACGCCCGGCACACTACATGAATCCCCGCCACAGCCGCCAATGGGACACTGGATTATTTGTGGTAATGATGCCCTAGGAAAAACCTTAAAACGTCTGCTTGACTACGAAGGCGTAGATTGCACCATGGTAGACCCTCACTTACCTACC
>JAUMZX010000212.1 GCA_030527905.1 Cardiobacteriaceae bacterium | reverse complement strand
CCGTCACCGTATGTCAACAAAAAACGGACGTCGCGTGCTTGCTAGCCGTCGTCGCAAAGGACGTAAAGTCTTATCAGCATAATTTTCTAACAAAAAAACCAACAGAAACTCGAGTCTGTTGGTTTTTTGTTTTGTATGAACTTTTAATAAATTACTTTCTTTCTAAAATAGGTGAAAAAAAGAAATGAAATAATCCTAGACCTATTACAAAGAAAACCAAATGATTGTAGGAATAAGCTTGTTTAAGGTTAAGATGTAAAAAAGCAATACAAGCTCTAGTTAGTCCAGAACTCCAAGAGTGTAGACCAAATGGTTTTAATAAGATACTTATAGGTGTTGGAAGTTGAAAGTAGTAAAAAAGACAAATTGTCAAAAATACAGATAAGTAAATGACAAAATATCTTTTGTGATATGATAAAACTAACTTGATATAATTAGACATATTTTAAGGCATCAATAAATTTAGTGAAATTATTTTCACGTGTTGCCTTCATGATTAGAAACCAATCGATAATTGTCCAAAAACCACAACATCCAGCTGTTAAAAATTTGATAACACCTAATAAAGTTTCACCTAATAAGAATCTATCTATTCCAAATCCACCGACAAGGATTGAAATAACAAGCATTAATGTTGGGTCATTATATTTAATTGAAGCTAATAAAATTTCTTTTTCCTTTGGAATTTGAGAAAGTCTTTCTTGGATTAGTGGAAGTTTATCTTCTGGGAAATATTTAGAATTTGCTAATAAGTATCCCTCAGTAAAATTATTCATTCATTTTCTACTATACATAAAGTATGTTGTCAATTCTAACAGAAATAGATATCTTAGTCAATATATTTTTGATATATAAGCTAAAAATGCGGTTTTTAGTCGTTTTTGATTTAATGAAATTAATTTTACATATTTTTTGAAACTAGTAATTGATAAGAGCTATTAATATATATGAAATAATAACTTTAAAAAACAGGCTATATAAAATAGGAGAATAAAAGTGATTAGGGCGATCATAAGAAGAAATCGGCAGATGTACAAGCGTTCTTTTCCACTGATGCATTTTATTGATAGATCATCGGGGATGATTTTGAATTACTAGGTTTTTAGTTGATTGCCAATTACCTTTTTCAAAACAAAGTTCTGCTTCAGTAAGGACAAGAAATCTCTGATTATTTCACCTATGTAGGCAATTGGGATGAATTATTTTAGCCCCACAATTGTCATTCAAATGAATGTCGGTAGAACCTTGATTACCGAAGTGTGAGAAGGAACATTAGAGAGTATGTTAGTTTCGCCTTACAACATCATCAAGTACTGCATCGGTGTTTTTATCGAGCAATTTGGCCGGATACTTATTGAGTTTGTCTTAATCTTTGGTATTGCCTTTTGTTTTGATGCTGACTTGTTTCGTATTTCTTTCTTTGACTGGGGTGTTTCCTTTATGTACCTATCTCTCATCTCTTTTGCTATGGGTGTGTTTTTATCAAATATCATGCTTTGGTTTAGAGAGATCTTTATTAGTCAAAATACACTTTTTGTGCTCATCTTTCTTGTTTCAGAGGTAACTTTTCCAAGAGCAGTTCTTCTTGGTTTCCTACGTATCATCGGTGATTTTATTCCTTTGACTTAAGCCCTTGACCTTATTAGAGACTTGACAGAAGTTAAGCATCTCATGATTTTTAGTGATGCGAGATTCTATATTGGTTTAGCCAGTGCCAGCCTATATTTTATTTTAGGGCTTTTGATTTATAAAAAGATTGAGCAAAAGGTTATTAGCTATGTGTCTTATTAGGATAAGGAGAAGATGATGTTAGAAGTAAAAATCATTGGTGTCTTGGGTGAGAATGGTGCTGGAAAAACTACGCTTATCAAGATGATGACAACTTTTCTGTTAAGTAATTCTGGAGTGATAACCATTGCTGGCGAGGATATTAATAAAAATCTTGTCAAAACCAGAAAACGCATTAATATCATTAGTGAGGGACAAAAAAACCTTTACTGGCGCTTGACTGCTGTTGAAAACCTTGTGTATTTTTCCTCGCTTTATGGGATTTTAAATTCACAAGCTCTTTCTAAAATAGAGTATCTCCTAAAAGAAATCGGTCTATGGGAGAGTCGTGATATTCCTGCTGAACAATTTTCAAAAGGTATGAAATAACGTCTACATATTGCAAAAGGGTTGATTAATGCCCCTGATTACCTTTTCCTAATCGGCTACTGTGCCTTTGTTCTATTTGAAAATGCCCTCCAAAGTTCATGTGGACTAGGATCAGAGCCTTACCTAGGGACATTGAGCAGATTTTCATTGCACCGATAAACAAGACAATGTGGCCCTATACCAGAACCCTATCGTTAATTTTTAGTAATTCTTGTTTTTTTATCACGGTCTTCATTTTAGGGAATCTTTTTACACTCGGCTATCTCTTACGTCTCTGTTTTTGTCCTCCTGTCTTCTATATCAATGATTTTTAGCATATGGATTCGGGGACTTTTATTTCCAGCTTGTGTATCATTTTACGAGATGGACTATTGTTTTCATTCCATAGAATGGACCACAGGGAGCATTTAGTGTGTCAAAATTTCCCTCGTCCATCTCACCAAAGATTGTGCGTATTATAGGGAGCTTTTCCAGTTAGTTATACCATTATCTATCTACGAGAAATCCTCTTAAATCATCATTTGTTTGGCTATACTAGTCTTATCTTTCTAGCGGTAAATACTTTTATTGTTATCGTAATCATGCTTGTTTTATATTTTGGGGAGAGACACATGCGTCAAACAGGGAGTTATGATTTGTTTTAAGTATTTAATTGTTTTGCTAAATTAAAATATTCAACTGGTTACTGAACCCAGTTTTTACTTATTTATGGTAGTGATAATTAGTCTTAACCTTGTAAAAGCTGATGTGGTATAATAAGATAAAACTAGTGAGAATTTAGGAAAATATATGATTGAAATTTTTGATACTCATACTCATCTTAATGTGGA
>JAUMZX010000211.1 GCA_030527905.1 Cardiobacteriaceae bacterium | reverse complement strand
TTGGCATTCTTGACAATAGCTAAAAATGTCCAAAATTGAGCATCCATGCAAAAAGAAAAGTGTAAACAACGCGATTAATTCTTACAAATGCATCCCCGTATTCGGCTGAATACAATTTTATGCCACATTCTCTGAATCTATTTTAGACAAATCCCCAAATAAAAACCCCGCAGCATGCGTCTGCGGGGAGGCTTAATAGCCATGATTTATTACAGGATTTCCGTCTTTTCAATGATAACATCCTCAAGCGGTACATCGCTGTGATGTCCTTTACGCCCTGTTTTCACCGCGCCAATCGCATCAACCACTTCCATACCGGCAACCACTTTTCCAAATACGGCATAACCCCAACCCGCAATCGTCTTGCTGGTATGATTCAGAAACCCGTTATCTACCAGATTAATAAAAAACTGCGATGAGGCAGAATGTGGGTCTTGCGTGCGCGCCATCGACAACGTGCCGCGTAAATTCTTCAAGCCATTATCCGCTTCATTCGCAATTGGATCGCGCGTATCCTTCTCCTGCATGCCAGGTTCCATGCCGCCGCCCTGAATGACAAAACCGGGGATTACTCGATGAAAAATCGTGCCGTTATAAAAACCATCAGCTGCATATTGCTGAAAATTTTTAGCCGTTTCCGGTGCTTTCTCAAAATCGAGCTCAATATCAATATTACCGTGGTTAGTAATAAAACGAATCATGGTTTAGCCTCCTTCGCGGCTTCAGGGAGAATATCAACAGAATCAATCGTAATCGTTTGTGTTGGCACATTAGCATGTGGTGGGCGCTTTTCTGTCGGAACTTTGGCAATCGCATCAACTACATCCAATCCTGTGGTTACCTTACCAAATACAGCATAGCCATAGGGGTCTACCCCGCCCGGATTCAACGAATCATTGTCAACCAAATTGATGAAAAACTGTGACGTTGCAGAATGAGGATTGCTCGTCCGCGCCATCGCAATCGTGCCACGTAAATTTTTCAAACCGTTATGTGCTTCGTTCGCTATCGGCTCACGTGCAGGTTTTTCTTTTAAGTCAGCAGTATGTCCACCGCCTTGAATCATAAAACCTGGAATAACGCGATGAAAAATCGTACCGTTATAAAAACCGTCCTCTGCATAACGACGGAAATTTGCGACCGTAGCAGGCGCCTTATCTTCATCCAACTCAACCGTAACATCGCCCATACTGGTATGAATAACCGCGGTTGGCGAAGCAATAGCACTACCGACAAGCAATGCCAGACTAAAAAAGAATAAATTTTTCATATAAGAATTTCAAAGCATAATTTACAGGTCATTTATACTAACAGACTTTATCAGCCGGAGAGCGAAATGGATGCATTGCAGTTATATAACAGTCTGACTCGTCGAAAAGAAACCTTTGTGCCACGTGAAGCCGGCAAAGTAGGCATGTACGTCTGTGGTATGACGGTGTACGACTACTGCCATATCGGACACGCGCGTGTCATGGTTGTCTTTGACAGCATCGCCCGCCACTTGCGCTCGCTAGGCTACGAACTCAACTACATTCGCAACATCACCGATATTGACGATAAAATTATCGCACGCGCTAACGACAACGGAGAAAACATAGACGCACTTACAGCCCGCTTCATTGACGCCATGCACGCAGACGAAGCCACACTAGGCTGCCTGCCTCCTAACCATGAACCATGTGCTACTGCCGCCGTAGATGGCATGATCGCGCTCATTCAAACCCTTATAGAAAAAAGACACGCTTATCCGACAAACAATGGCGATGTCTATTACGCCGTTCGCAGCTTCCCTGACTACGGAAAACTTTCCAATCGCAGCTTAGATGACCTACGCGCCGGCGAACGTATCGCCATCAACGATGCCAAGAAAGACCCGCTCGACTTCGTCTTATGGAAAGCAGCAAAAGCGGGAGAGCCAGCTTGGTCAAGCCCATGGGGAGAAGGACGCCCCGGCTGGCATATCGAATGTTCTGTTATGAGTATGGCGAACCTCGGCGCCCATTTCGACATCCACGGCGGCGGCATGGATCTCAAATTTCCACACCACGAATGCGAAATTGCACAAAGCGAGGGGGCTTGCGGCCACAAAACCGTCAACTACTGGCTACATAACGGCTTTGTCCAAATTGATAACGAAAAAATGAGCAAATCGCTCGGCAACTTCTTTACCGTGCGCGACGTTCTCAAACAATATGACGGCGAAACCATCCGCGCATTCATACTCAGTAGTCACTATCGAGGTCCTCTCAACTACAGCGACATGGCACTAAATGAAGCAAAAAAAGCGCTAACCCGTCTCTATACCGCACTAAACCGTCATAAAACTGACGGCGCCATTGATAGTGCAAGTGTTGACGCCTTTACTGCAGCGATGAACGATGATTTCAATACCCCTAAAGCGCTTGCCATCCTTTTCGACCTGGCGCGCCGTATAAACAGTGGCGAAAACACGCTGACGACGACTTTAAAAACCCTTGGTGCACGACTTGGTCTATTACAACGTGATCCAGCCATTTTTCTCAAAGGAGAAGGGAATCTAGATGAAAACACCATTACTGCGCTGCTTACTGAGCGCCAAGCAGCTAAAGCGGCGAAGAACTATGCGCGTGCCGATGCTATCCGTGCTGAACTAGAAGAACAAGGCGTTATCATCAAAGACACCGCAAACGGTAGCGAATGGTACTACCGCTAATCATCACTCATAAAGGAAGACTCCGTGCAAAAACACTACCTCGCACTTGTGTTTGTGCTCTCACTTATAAATACCCCCTTCGCCTTTGCCGGAGATAAAGAGACTTATCCTGAAGCAAATAAAGCTTATGAAAGCGGCAATTACACGAAAGCCCGTCAAATTTGGGAAAAAGCTGCTGCTTCAGGCGATGCTACAGCCATGTTCTATCTGGGTTTATTTTACGAAGCGGGAAAAGGAGTCACCCAAGATTACGTTAAAGCACGCAAATGGTACGGAAGGGCTGCCGCCTTAGAACGTGTTCATTATCTCAGCCTCTGCTGTAAACTATCGGCATGAACAGAA
>JAUMZX010000210.1 GCA_030527905.1 Cardiobacteriaceae bacterium | reverse complement strand
ATCTATAATATAGACATCGTGTCAGAAAATATTTGGTTTTTTAAAATTATTTTTGCTAAATGATGAACAAAAAATTTTTTATATCTTCTATAAATGATACGGATATTGAATCATTTGAGAAATTTCTCTATGAATTGCAAATTCGTATCACGGATGCACTAAGTGGCGAAGACAATCAAGTATTCCAACATGATGCTTGGCAGCGAGATGCTACAGATGAATGTTTAGGTGGTCATGGTCTAACCATGATATTAAAAAATGGGATGGTGATTGAGCAAGGAGGAGTTAACGTTTCCGTTATTCACGGTAAAAAATTGCCTTCTTCGGTTATTGGTAGACGGCCAGAATTAGCGAATTGTGAATTTAATGCACTTGGGCTATCACTAGTTATTCACCCACGTAACCCATACGTACCAACCAGCCATGCCAATATTCGACTCTTTGTTGCCCGAGAAAATAAACAGATAGTAGATTGGTGGTTTGGTGGTGGATTTGACCTAACGCCATATTATCCTTTCGATGACGATTGCCGTTTTTGGCATCAGGTAGCGTATAACGCGTGCCGTCCTTATGCTGAGTGGCTTTATCCAAAATTTAAGGAATGGTGCGATAACTACTTCTATTTGCCCCATCGGCAGGAAACACGAGGAATTGGTGGTCTATTTTTTGATCATTTCAATGAATTACCCTTTAATCAGGCGAGATTATTTACACAAGAGGTTGGTGACGCCTATCTTAAAGCTTATCTGCCTATTGTCAGAATGCGTAAAACAATACCGTACGGCGAACGCGAGCGTAGTTTTCAACTATATCGGCGTGGTCGTTATATTGAGTTTAACTTGTTGTATGACCGAGGAACACATTTCGGCTTACAGAGCGGTGGACGTACGGAATCTATTTTGATGAGCTTGCCTCCTTTAGCCCGCTTTGAGTATGACTATAAAATAAAAGCAGGGACGCCAGAAGTACGTTTAGCAACTTATCTAAAACCACACAATTGGCTTGGAGATAAATTCACGGAAGTGTAGTGCTTAGTTTGTATATTTATCTAATAGAAAATTATAGATATCTATATTTTGCTAAATATAGATATCAGTATTATGATAAGTATCGTAAAAATATGATGTTCTTATGATTAAATCTATTTTGTAGAAATATCTTTTTATTTATCTATTGAATTTTATTTAAGGATTTTAAATTCCTATTATTATTAATATAAATGATAATGAAGTTGCGAACTCTTATATTTGATTTTTTAAATATATAAACAGATATCTATCCGACAATTTTGGTGGATAATTATATCTATATGAATGAAATGGTGACGCATGTAAGAAATATCAATATAGAATCCTGTCATTGAGTTGAGTAAATAAGAAATATTATTGAGGGTATGAGAGTCCTTTTATAAATATAAAGATAATATTAAATGTTAATCTATATTAATAAAATAGATGGGTAATGATGTTATATAAATGCATATAATTATTATCTAGCTCTGATAGATCAAAGGTGCATATTATGTTGAAACGAAGAGATTTTATTGTTACAGCTTCTGCTACATTAGCTGCTGTTTCTATGCCCTTATATGCAAAAAATGATAACAAGCTCACGTTATGGGGACCTCCAGTTACACCAAGCGTTTTGCTCGCTATAGCTGCACAACAAGGAAAAGCCAAAGATATTATTCCTTTTGACGTTCAGACGTGGCGTAATCCGGATCAATTACGTGCAGGATTACTGAATGGCAGTATAGCTGCTTCTATTGTGCCAAGTTACGTTGCAGCTAACCTTTATAACCAAGGTATGAAAGTCAAACTCTTTAATATCATGAGTGAAGGGCTGAACTATGTTGCTACGCCTACGGTTGATGGTAAACCACTCATTACGGATTTGAGTCAGTTAACGCAACATTCCTTAGTTATTCCGTTTAAAAACGATATGCCAGATTTGTTACTACAAATTTTGTTTAAAAAAGCAGGATTGGATTTTTCCGAAGTTAAAGTTCATTACACTTCTACCCCACCAGAAGCATTAGTTCTATTTCTTAGCGGTAAAGTAGATTGTGCCATGTTGCCTGAGCCACTGATGAGTATGGC
Source organism: Cardiobacteriaceae bacterium (assembly GCA_030527905.1). Taxonomy (GTDB): domain Bacteria; phylum Pseudomonadota; class Gammaproteobacteria; order Cardiobacteriales; family Cardiobacteriaceae; genus Cardiobacterium. The sequence goes on along the minus strand of JAUMZX010000210.1, from coordinate 994 downwards.
GCTAATAAAAGGCAAAGAGAAAGGTAAAGATATTGCGCGCGCATTAGATGTTCAGCAATTATGGGGACAGGCTTTTCATAGCGCGCCTCGTGTTCCGCTAGCAGGGCTACTCTTTACAGATCGTTTTATTGAGCAGAACCGTACTTTTATCACCGCATTACAAGAGGATCTACAAGCCGCTGTTGAATGGAGTAAAAAATATCCGCAGGAAAGTGCAGCGCTTGCTACTCAATACTTACCTTTCCCAGAAGCAGTTCTTGCATCAAGTATTTCGTACTCACGCTTTTCAGCGATTCCCGTAGCAGATATTCAAACAGACATTGTGCATTTCTTTACGGAGATGCATAATTTAAATGCGAAAATTACTGGCGGAAAGATTCCAGATAATGATTTGTTTTATCGCTAGATTCTTTAGAGTATATCGCATTTGCATCGTGCCGTTTAACAGAAATGTTTAGGTTATATGAGTTAGCTATTCTCATAAATAAAGCGAATATTGAGTATTCTTAAGCTGGTTTTAGTTAAAGTTATTAGGCCCTGGTGTCTAGTGATTTAAATAAAATATTGTTATTTTTCTAAGTATTTGTAATTCCAGTAGTACTAGCTATGCTGTAAAAATTTTTTGTAGATGTTTGCAATAATCATCAAGGAAATGTGTAACCTGCGGATTTTTAACTACATCATTACAAATAAACGTGGGTAATGCCTGTAGTCCAAGAAATTGGTTTGCTTTATGAAAATGTAAATACACATTATCTACTCCAGCGCCTTCGAAAAAATCGTCTGAGCGTATAAAGGCTTCTATTGGAGCATTCCACGTTAGAGAGAGCAGGTATTTTTTACCCTGTAACAAGCCACCTGTGCCGTAACCTTCTGTTGGGGTTGCACTGTGTCGTCCGTCACTTTGCCAGAGCTGACCAAATCCCGCTGAAAAAACTTTATCTGTAGGAAATCGCCGCGTTGTTTACACTTCCTGTTTAAAATAATCATCTAA
>JAUMZX010000209.1 GCA_030527905.1 Cardiobacteriaceae bacterium | reverse complement strand
TAGGAATTTTAAATTGAATATATAGTCGTAAAAATTTAAAATTTCTCTGAATAAATAGATCGTGCAACTCCCCATTTGTGAATTTTTTATATTCTTTTTTATTTTTCCAATAATTTATATCTTTATCAATCAGAATGTTAATATTTTTTTCATAAATATATGTTCCTATAGGTATATCAAAATTATTAAATTTATTATAGAAGAATCTTTTATCAGCTTCCTCATTTATTAAGTAATCCCAAATTAACTGCAAACAAAACTGTCGTTGTGATCTTGTGGGAAAATCTCGCCAGTTTAACAAACTGTATTTTTCTTTATATACTGACTTCAAATGATCAAATAATTCTTTTTGACCTTTGATACAGATTCCGTTTTGAGAGTACAAAAGTTTTTCTTTTGGTTCCAGATCTTTTATGAATTTATATTGGTCAGTATCCTTATGTAATACTTCATCGTCCATCAAATTAATAAGAACCTCATCCTGAATAGGTTGCTGCTGATAAAATGGGATATCAACGATCATCGCTTTATGCTTTGGAGGCTCTATAAAATTATAGATATGCCCAATATAATGCTTCATTAATCTACCAGCTCTTCCTTTAATATTTGAGTAATCAAAGTAGTCGATTTTATTATTTTGCTTACCTTTAAATCCATCAAAACAAATAATATTCTGTGCATTTGTATTAACACCTTCAATAATCGTTGAAGTACAAAAAATGTGCCTTAGGCTACCTGTGTTGAATGACTCTAAGATTGATGATAATAAATGCTTAGGCATCGTACCATCATGCACGGCTACACCATACTTTAATGACTCAGATAAACTCCAATTTTTTGAAACATACTCATTTAGCCATTCAAGAAGCGCCTTATTCTTATGTTCATACAACTTATCAATATTTTTTGAGCAAAGATGGCTGGTATATTTTCTTGATAAATCATGAGCTCTTTTAGGAGAAGAACAATAGATCAAAGTATTTTCATCGAAAAGATTTGTAGATAATAAATTAAACAGCACTTCTTCCTTTTTATTTCTTTTTGCACCACGATCACCAAATTGGTTAGGATACTCTTCAAATAAATTATGCTCTTCAGAAGCAACTAATTTAGTATTGATTGCAATGAATCTAGCATTATATTTTTCCTGAAATCCTTCTGAAATACCTTCTATATTAGGACCTAGTAAATAAAATTGGATATTTTTATAATACTGTAGCACTCTTAAAAATGCATTATTTAATGCTGCACTACGGCCATCATCACGTTTAGCACTCAATTTATAAAATTCATCGATAATTAAAAAATCTAAATCTGGAAAAAATTGATATTCATTTGTTCGTTCTGCTGTAAATAAAAAAATATTATTTTGACTTCTGGGAGTTTGCGTTGTCTTAGTAATTATTTTATAGGCAGAATTATATTTTTTCAGGTTTCTTCTCGTCTCATCTAATAAAGATAATGTCGGTTGTATTATTAGTATATTCTTAAATTTTTCTGATGCAACTATCTCTTCTATCAATAAACTCTTCCCGAAACTAGTAGGGGCACTAATCACTAAGTTAAACTGAGAGTAAATTAGATCGAGAATTGCTTTTTGGTCATCGTGGAATACTTTGTTATTTAAATAATTAGACTGATTCGTATATTTTCTAATATTAGTTGAGGTAGAGCTTAAATTTAAATTTTCTTTCTCTAAATAAGGGTAAAACCCTACTGACTCTATAAGATCAGCTAAAATTTGATCGCAATCCATAGAAAATTTTTTATGATAATTAAGTATATAAATCAACAATTCCTTACCATCTTGCTCATTACTAGTAAGTAAATTTGCACATTTTTTATAAATCTCGAAAGTTTCATCAAAGCTAAACTGTAGCTGATTTTTAACATAGCTAATCAATTCATTTTTCTGCATAAAATTAATCCATCACATTTCTTGCAAAATTCTAATCTTATTGTGCAACTGCTGTACCAACATATTTTTATCCCAAACGGGGAACAATATAAGAATAATCTCTAACTTACTTTTCCAAGCATGATTAAATTTTTCATCAAAATACTTTTTTAATTTACTTATCTCTGCATTATATTCAGATTTAAAGTTACCATCATGCTCATCTTTATATTTTTTAAAAATATCAGATGTATATGTACATATCAAAGGTATTTTCACTTTCTTCAATGTATTTTTATAATCTTTTGATGAAAGTAATTGAATCCAATAATCTCTATCTTTAATAATCTCATTATACTCACATGCATGCTTACCAATACCATGCGTTTTCTTTGCAATTAATGAAAATTCATCTTCTAAAAAGGAACAATTAAAGTGCTCATCTAAATCTTTAATCAACGCAGATAAACCTTTTAATGGCTCTATATAAAGCTTAGATTCTCCTAGCCATAAAGTTTTTTCTTTAGGTTCTATATGCACACAATCAAAGCCATGCACAGTAGAGCCACAAGAATCCTTAAAATAAATTTTTGATATTAAAGGGATAGTTTCAAATTTATCTCGCAATAAAAGATGTAAAATAAGCTCACCAAATTCACCTCTTCGAAGATACTTATCTTCAACATCATCATCTAAGCCAAGCCCGTTCTTTTCAATACTATCAGATACATCTTTAAAACATTGTATTTTATAAATAGCCCTTGCAGCATCTCTTAATTTTTTCAAAATTTCTGTATTATTAGTAGCACTACCTTGATGAAAACCATAAGCAAACTCTGGCAATGCATTCATGATAACATCAATTAAATCTTTCCATCTATAACATTCATCTATATCATACCCAACAAAATAAGCATAAACATATTCCGAAAGTTGGATTTCACTATCAAATATTACACCTTCAGACCCAAACATTATTTTCTCCTATAATTTTATACAACTTAATTCTTTATTTAACCTTTTTACCGACACCGGACTAGGCGTTTTTAGCTCCTGCGCAAACAAGGATACGCGCAATTCTTCCAGCTGCCATTGGAACATTATCAGGCCGTCTGAAAGGGGTTGGTTTTGTTTTTGCAGGGCATCGGCTTTTTCTTGCCACATTTGTTCCAATTCTTGAATTTCCGCTTCTCTTGCCGCG
>JAUMZX010000208.1 GCA_030527905.1 Cardiobacteriaceae bacterium | reverse complement strand
GTGTTGAAAAATGAATGAGTGGATGAGTTGGAGGGTTTTGCACAGGTCTCAAATTGAAACAGCGGCTAATACATAACGCCAGATTTTCCACTCATAAATTTATCTGTAAAAATTCGTCATACTGTTTAAGTAACCTATCCAAGACAATTTCCTCCCGTGTTAGCAAAATCTTTTGTTACCATAACCCTACTTAAGGGAGGATTTTCGTGCTACGTCGTTTACTTTATTGGAGTCTGCTATTGCTTGCCATTATGGTACTCATACCGGCGTTATGCTATTTCTGGATTTCTTGGAGTAGCCGTGCTTATCTTTATGACAATGTACAAGACATCCCTTCTCGCCCTCTCGCTCTCGTTTTGGGAACAGCGAAATATTCGACTAATGGCAATATTAATCTGTTCTACCGCGCGCGCATTGACGCAGCGGCACAACTTTATCGTAGTGGCAAAGTGCAATACTTTATCGTTAGCGGTGATAACAGTACGCAACAATACAACGAACCTGCTCAGATGCGACATGACTTGATTGCAGCTGGCATCCCTGCAAAACATATTCAGCCAGATTATGCTGGCCTACGTACGCTTGATAGTATTCTGCGTGCAGAAAAAGTTTTCGGAAATCGTAGCTATATTATTATCAGCCAACCTTTTCATAACGCGCGCGCTGTTTTTCTCGCTCGTCATCATGGGCAAGATGTTATCGCGCTAAACGCCGCTAATCCTGCAACCATCAATTACCGGTTAAAAACACAGGTCAGGGAAATCGGTGCTCGTATGCGTGCTGTGTGGGACGTTATCAGTGGCAAACAAGCCCGTTATTACGGCGATACTATCCCTTTCCCAACCAGTATGACGGATAATCAGACAACGGAGCCTTCTTCTCCCCCCCCTTGAAACTTGAGTGCATCTCCCCCACTTCGGTGAGACATTCACAAAAACAAGGCTTCCTCATGTTTGACGCACATTCCACAACCATCTTATCCGTCCGACGTGGACGGCATGTTGCCATTGCTGGTGATGGTCAAGTATCACTTGGCAACACCATTATGAAAGGCAACGCACGTAAAATTCGCCGCCTTTATAAAAACCGCATTCTCGCCGGCTTTGCGGGCGGTACTGCCGATGCTTTCACCCTTTTTGAACGTTTTGAAGCAAAGCTGGAAGAACAAGATGGGCAATTACTCCGCGCCGCGGTAGAACTCGCAAAAGACTGGCGTACTGATCGTATGTTACGCCGCCTTGAAGCAATGCTCATTGTTGCAGACGAAACCAGCACCCTCATTCTTTCTGGCAATGGAGATGTCATTGAACCAGAAGACAGCATCGCTGCCATTGGCTCTGGCGGGATGTTTGCCCTCTCCGCTGCCCGTGCGCTTTATCATAACAGCGACATGGACGCATTAACCATCGCTCGCAAAAGCCTCGAGATTGCCAGTGACATCTGTGTTTATACCAATCACAACATCATCACTGATGAATTAAAAGACGCCTAATCAGCCTACAAGGAACACACATGGATAATAAAACCGAATACCGCGATATGAATATGACGCCGAGAGAAATTGTCGAAGAACTTGATCGGCATATCATTGGCCAAAAAGCGGCAAAGCGCGCTGTTGCTAATGCGCTACGCAGCCGCTGGCGCCGCAGACAAATTGCCGAACCGATGCGTAGCGAAATTACCCCAAAAAATATCTTGATGATTGGGCCAACAGGGGTGGGTAAAACTGAAATTGCACGCCGACTAGCAAAACTTGCTGACGCACCATTTGTGAAAGTTGAGGCTACCAAATTTACTGAAGTTGGTTACGTGGGACGCGATGTGGATAGCATCATCCGCGATTTAGTGGAAACCAGCATCAAACTTGAGCGAGAGCGTGCGCGTAAACAAGTGCAAACGAAAGCACGCGAAGCAGCTCTAGAGCGCGTCTTAGATGCTCTTGTTCCTCCGACTAAAAGCGCAAGTAGTTGGCATGATGGTGCCAATATTCCAGAAGATAATCCTGCACGCAAAACCTACCGTGAACGTATTTTGCGCGAAGAATTAAATGACAAAGTGATTGAAATAGAACTACGCGAAACACCCAACAGCGCTCATGTTGAAATTATGGCCCCCCCGGGTATGGAAGATATGAGCAGCCAACTTTCCGAACTCTTCCAAAGTATCGGCAAACAAAAGACCAGCAAACAAAAAATGAAAATTGCGGATGCCCTCATTCAGCTTGTTGAAGAAGAAGCCGATAAACTGGTATCCGAGGCCGACATTAAACAGCAAGCCATTACCAACGCCGAACAAAATGGTATTGTTTTCATAGATGAAATCGATAAAGTCGCAAAACGTAGCGAGCATGGTGGTGCAGATGTCTCACGCGAAGGTGTACAACGCGATCTTTTACCACTGGTAGAAGGTTCCACCATCTCAACCAAATATGGCATGATCAAAACCGACCATATCTTGTTTATCGCATCTGGCGCGTTCCACCTTGCCAAACCTTCGGATCTCATTCCTGAATTACAAGGACGGATGCCGGTACGTGTCGAGTTAAATGCGCTCACCATAGATGACTTTAAACGCATCCTGACCGAACCGGATCACAGCCTCATCAAGCAATACACCGCATTGCTTGCGACCGAATCGCTACACCTTGAATTTACTGATGATGGCATAAACAAGCTGGCGGAAATTGCCTACCACGTCAATAAAACCACAGAGAATATAGGCGCAAGACGCTTGCACACCTTGATGGAAAGGCTTACTGAGAATCTCTCGTTCGAAGCTGCTGATCGCCCTGACGGCGATCAAATTCATATTGACGCTACCTATGTTGAACAAACATTGGGAGAATTATCACAAAATGAGGATCTCAGTCGTTTCGTCCTATAGATAAATACTATAGAACAACGGTTCTGTTTTCATTACGTGGAATGCGTTCAAATATTGTTCGTGCATATAGAGCGGATGAAGTAGCAAAAAAAGAGAATCACTAACTCATAGCTGCTTCCCGCTTTATGTGGATACGAGTAATAGTTGCGGCTTACAAGCTTGAGACCTTTGCAAAAGGTCGCCAAACCGCTTACATTACCCCGACATCCACAACT
>JAUMZX010000207.1 GCA_030527905.1 Cardiobacteriaceae bacterium | reverse complement strand
GTTGTGGATGTCGGGGTAATGTAAGCGGTTTGGCGACCTTTTGCAAAGGTCTCAAGCTTGTAAGCCGCAACTATTACTCGTATCCACATAAAGCGGGAAGCAGCTATGAGTTAGTGATTCTCTTTTTTTGCTACTTCATCCGCTCTATATGCACGAACAATATTTGAACGCATTCCACGTAATGAAAACAGAACCGTTGTTCTATAGTATTTATCTATAGGACGAAACGACTGAGATCCTCATTTTGTGATAATTCTCCCAATGTTTGTTCAACATAGGTAGCGTCAATATGAATTTGATCGCCGTCAGGGCGATCAGCAGCTTCGAACGAGAGATTCTCAGTAAGCCTTTCCATCAAGGTGTGCAAGCGTCTTGCGCCTATATTCTCTGTGGTTTTATTGACGTGGTAGGCAATTTCCGCCAGCTTGTTTATGCCATCATCAGTAAATTCAAGGTGTAGCGATTCGGTCGCAAGCAATGCGGTGTATTGCTTGATGAGGCTGTGATCCGGTTCGGTCAGGATGCGTTTAAAGTCATCTATGGTGAGCGCATTTAACTCGACACGTACCGGCATCCGTCCTTGTAATTCAGGAATGAGATCCGAAGGTTTGGCAAGGTGGAACGCGCCAGATGCGATAAACAAGATATGGTCGGTTTTGATCATGCCATATTTGGTTGAGATGGTGGAACCTTCTACCAGTGGTAAAAGATCGCGTTGTACACCTTCGCGTGAGACATCTGCACCACCATGCTCGCTACGTTTTGCGACTTTATCGATTTCATCTATGAAAACAATACCATTTTGTTCGGCGTTGGTAATGGCTTGCTGTTTAATGTCGGCCTCGGATACCAGTTTATCGGCTTCTTCTTCAACAAGCTGAATGAGGGCATCCGCAATTTTCATTTTTTGTTTGCTGGTCTTTTGTTTGCCGATACTTTGGAAGAGTTCGGAAAGTTGGCTGCTCATATCTTCCATACCCGGGGGGGCCATAATTTCAACATGAGCGCTGTTGGGTGTTTCGCGTAGTTCTATTTCAATCACTTTGTCATTTAATTCTTCGCGCAAAATACGTTCACGGTAGGTTTTGCGTGCAGGATTATCTTCTGGAATATTGGCACCATCATGCCAACTACTTGCGCTTTTAGTCGGAGGAACAAGAGCATCTAAGACGCGCTCTAGAGCTGCTTCGCGTGCTTTCGTTTGCACTTGTTTACGCGCACGCTCTCGCTCAAGTTTGATGCTGGTTTCCACTAAATCGCGGATGATGCTATCCACATCGCGTCCCACGTAACCAACTTCAGTAAATTTGGTAGCCTCAACTTTCACAAATGGTGCGTCAGCAAGTTTTGCTAGTCGGCGTGCAATTTCAGTTTTACCCACCCCTGTTGGCCCAATCATCAAGATATTTTTTGGGGTAATTTCGCTACGCATCGGTTCGGCAATTTGTCTGCGGCGCCAGCGGCTGCGTAGCGCATTAGCAACAGCGCGCTTTGCCGCTTTTTGGCCAATGATATGCCGATCAAGTTCTTCGACAATTTCTCTCGGCGTCATATTCATATCGCGGTATTCGGTTTTATTATCCATGTGTGTTCCTTGTAGGCTGATTAGGCGTCTTTTAATTCATCAGTGATGATGTTGTGATTGGTATAAACACAGATGTCACTGGCAATCTCGAGGCTTTTGCGAGCGATGGTTAATGCGTCCATGTCGCTGTTATGATAAAGCGCACGGGCAGCGGAGAGGGCAAACATCCCGCCAGAGCCAATGGCAGCGATGCTGTCTTCTGGTTCAATGACATCTCCATTGCCAGAAAGAATGAGGGTGCTGGTTTCGTCTGCAACAATGAGCATTGCTTCAAGGCGGCGTAACATACGATCAGTACGCCAGTCTTTTGCGAGTTCTACCGCGGCGCGGAGTAATTGCCCATCTTGTTCTTCCAGCTTTGCTTCAAAACGTTCAAAAAGGGTGAAAGCATCGGCAGTACCGCCCGCAAAGCCGGCGAGAATGCGGTTTTTATAAAGGCGGCGAATTTTACGTGCGTTGCCTTTCATAATGGTGTTGCCAAGTGATACTTGACCATCACCAGCAATGGCAACATGCCGTCCACGTCGGACGGATAAGATGGTTGTGGAATGTGCGTCAAACATGAGGAAGCCTTGTTTTTGTGAATGTCTCACCGAAGTGGGGGAGATGCACTCAAGTTTCAAGGGGGGGGAGAAGAAGGCTCCGTTGTCTGATTATCCGTCATACTGGTTGGGAAAGGGATAGTATCGCCGTAATAACGGGCTTGTTTGCCACTGATAACGTCCCACACAGCACGCATACGAGCACCGATTTCCCTGACCTGTGTTTTTAACCGGTAATTGATGGTTGCAGGATTAGCGGCGTTTAGCGCGATAACATCTTGCCCATGATGACGAGCGAGAAAAACAGCGCGCGCGTTATGAAAAGGTTGGCTGATAATAATATAGCTACGATTTCCGAAAACTTTTTCTGCACGCAGAATACTATCAAGCGTACGTAGGCCAGCATAATCTGGCTGAATATGTTTTGCAGGGATGCCAGCTGCAATCAAGTCATGTCGCATCTGAGCAGGTTCGTTGTATTGTTGCGTACTGTTATCACCGCTAACGATAAAGTATTGCACTTTGCCACTACGATAAAGTTGTGCCGCTGCGTCAATGCGCGCGCGGTAGAACAGATTAATATTGCCATTAGTCGAATATTTCGCTGTTCCCAAAACGAGAGCGAGAGGGCGAGAAGGGATGTCTTGTACATTGTCATAAAGATAAGCACGGCTACTCCAAGAAATCCAGAAATAGCATAACGCCGGTATGAGTACCATAATGGCAAGCAATAGCAGACTCCAATAAAGTAAACGACGTAGCACGAAAATCCTCCCTTAAGTAGGGTTATGGTAACAAAAGATTTTGCTAACACGGGAGGAAATTGTCTTGGATAGGTTACTTAAACAGTATGACGAATTTTTACAGATAAATTTATGAGTGGAAAATCTGGCGTTATGTATTAGCCGCTGTTTCAATTTGAGACCTGTGCAAAACCCTCCAACTCATCCACTCATTCATTTTTCAACACAA
>JAUMZX010000206.1 GCA_030527905.1 Cardiobacteriaceae bacterium | reverse complement strand
GTACAGCCTCACCTTCCATGCTAACAAGGGTATTGTAGTCAGCAGGGTCGATATCGGCATGGATATGCAGGGGCTGCTGCTCATCTGCCATAGGGTGTATGGCACTATGCTCCGTCGTATCGTATGGGCTGTGCTCGTCTACATGTTGTAGTTGCAACGGTTCGACTATGCGGGGAGCGCCATTATTGTTACCTGCGTTAATGCTGGCTTCTGGGCTATCCGCGTATTCAACACTGTTGTGCGCGGTGACAGTGCTGCCATCTTGTACGGCTTGCGCCCCTAAAGTTAATTTGCCACTGCTGCTATCAAGTGTGACGTAGTTATCTGGTAAGTCAAAACTTTGCCAAGTACCATTTTCATTCCGTGTCACAGTTATATCAACTGGGTCACCGGTTTGCTCGTCGAGGTAATGTACGTATAAATTTTGTGTACTCGTTTGTGGTGTTATTACGACGCTACCTTGCTCATGACCTGCCGCGATAGTTGGAGCTGGTGGTGTATCATTTTCTATGATAAGCGTTTTGAGGCTACGATTTTGTTCATCCGTTTTTGCGCCTTGTACTTCGCTAATTTCTACGTTCAATACGTTGTTAGGGCTGAAAACGGTGTCATCGGGCACAGCGACATCAAAATTAAGAGTCGTACTACCTTTGTTGATGGTTAAGGTCTGCGGTTCTAGTGCATGGTTATTATCGGTCACGCTGATTTTAACGATGACATCAGCTGTCGCGGGTTTGTCCAGTATTAAGGTATAACCGGCTTTACCTCCTTCGACAGTCGTACTATCACCACTGCTTAAGGAAAGGATAGCTTCGGTTGGTGTATTGGGAGCTTGTCCGGCATCAGGGTCAGATTGTACGGAAATATTCTCACTGTAATGCGTGCCAATACCGGCAAAAGCAGTAACAGTAGAGTTATCGTCTATTATGGACGGGGTAAGCTTGAGCTGACCACTTGTAGCATTCAAAGTAGCACCATACGGTAAAGGTGTATCCTCACTTACTTGCCATGCGCTAGTCGCATTATCACGCACCAGTACAATTGCATTCTCATTATGATTTTGTTGGTACGCCACTTTCAGATATGTAGCCTCTGCTGGTGGTGTTACGTTAACGCCGCCTTGTTCTCCACCCGTTCCTTTTTCTAATATCGGCTGGGCAATATTTGGTTGTGGGCTTGGTGGGGTATTGGGTGTTGGATAGTTGGGATCGTCTTGTACGGTCAAAGTGAATTTCTTATCTAAAACACCGCCATGGCCATCATCACTGCTAACCGTCAATTCAATACTCTTTTCTGTCGCATAGTCAATATGTTTGCCAGCTTTCAGTTTCAACTTGCCATCGCTAGTAACTTCAAAACGCTCGTCGTTGACTTTATAAGTATGCGTATCACCAGCATCCGCATCTGTTGTCGTCAACTTACCAACCACGGCACCATCTTTACCTTCTCCTATTTGATGGCTATCACTCAGCGCAATATCTGTTGGTGTGTGATTACTATTGGTTGCCGCATCCGTCACTTTCGAACTCACGGTACTAACTGGACCCTCGCTTACTTTGTGATTATCGGTATATGAGGCTTGTACAGTAATCTCTTTACCAATCATCTCCTTGGTTAATAGCAAAGTTGCCGTATTTGCGCCGGCAATTAGAACCTTATCGGCATACCAAGAGTAAGAAATATTATCTGCTGTAACGTTGTCCTGATCAGCGACCGTAGCGGTGAGTGTTTTGCCTACCTGAGCTTCGCCACTTAATGCAACAGTGCCAGGATAATTGGTCGGCAAAATATTAGGTTCCACTTCCTTCAGATGAATATCATCAGCAACAATAGTTGCATCTTCAGTATAAAGACCAATTTTGCCGCCGTGATAAGGTTTATCGCTATCTGTAAAAGTAACTATCTCCTTATCATTAATGATAACTTGCATGGTATCGCCATTCTGTATCACCCTAAATTTCTTCACATCATTTGGCGCAAAAGAAGCTTCGGTACCGGAAGCAAGGAAACGTTGCCCACCAACATCATGCAAACCGCCTTTATAATCAGGATCACGTTTACCAAGTTCCCAGCCATTCGCTTTAGGAATGAAATAATAAAAATGTTCATTATCGGTATAACCCCAAACGATCCATGAAGTTTCCCAAGGGTTAGGAGGGTCATTCTGACGCAGTTGTGCGGTTGTGGTTAATGTGCCGCTGTATTCGAAATTATCCCTTGCTTCTGGACCAATAACTAAAGTGGAGGTTGTACGCGTCTGATCAGTGGCATTAGCAGCTGGTGATAATTCCAGCGCCTTATTATCATCTCCATTTTCATCCTTAGAACCGGTATGAATCACTTTGACATGTCCGCCTCCATTGAAAACCGTCTTCCAAGAACCGAAGGATTGTCCGTCAGCGCTATAGTCACTATTTACATTATAAGTAGAAAAGTTTTCTTCAAATACGGAGCGGTTAAAATTCTTATCGTCAACATCTTTAATAACAGTATAACTTTGTCCTCGGTTATCAAGATACGTAACTGATACCGTAATATCGTGTCCTATATCATCAGCTTGCACTGTGTAAGTTTTATTAATAGCGCGATTGATAGGGGAATCATCACGTTTCCACAAATACGTAATGCTATCTTGATTAACACCATCAGGATCAACGACCTCTGCGCTTAATACTTCACCGACCTTGACCGTGCCATAAGTATCAACTGTACCAATAGGATTAGGTGGCAGTGTTTCATTCAATGGCGGAACAGAAGGGTAACTTAAATCATCAGTGACCTCTAAAGTAAATTCTTTGGTCAAAATGCCGCCATGTTGATCGTCTGCAGTGACGTTCAAGAAAATAAATCGTCCCTTACCATTATTAAATTCAACGAGCTGATCATCCTTCAATTTAAGAACCGCATCACCATCACTATTTGTGATTACTTCAAAACGGGCGTCATCGACTGTATAAGTATGCTTATCGTTTGTATCGGCATCATCGCTTCTCAAATAGCCAACAATTCCACCTTTCTGACCTTCAATAAATAATGAACGATCAATATGAATATCAGTTGGCGCATGATTCGATGATGGTGGCGTAGCATTATCAGTTACAGAATCTGTCGTCTGACTATCTACCTTCTCGGCATACTTATCGTTATCCGTGTATTCAACAT
>JAUMZX010000205.1 GCA_030527905.1 Cardiobacteriaceae bacterium | reverse complement strand
CTTCGCTATGCCAGAGTTAGCACCTGCTTTGACAGCCAAAGGAGGTATCAAAAAAGTTTATATTAAAGCTTTATTGAAATAGTACTTAAAAGATTGAAAAATAAAAAATTATGATTATAGATTACTTAGAAGGAGATTATAAAACACTTATAACCACTTTGTTTGTGGTGTGTTTTACTTGGATTGTGGTTATTGTAGCAATGCTCATTGACCTTTATTTCGGCGTAAAAAAAGCCAAAGAATTAGGAGAAGCAACCAGTTCAGAGGGGTTCAGAAGAACCATCAACAAAGCAACCTATTATTTTGCTTTGATGGGCTTTGCTTTCCTGTTTGACATCTTTGATGTGATAACGCCCTATTTCTTTCCTCATCCGCTCGGAAGTGTGCCATTTGTGAGTATTTTCGTGGCGTTAGGGCTTGTATTTACGGAAGCAAAATCAGTAAGAGAAAAAGCCGAAGACAAAGCCCGAAGACGAACCGATGAGAGCTTCAGAAAGATGCTGGAGCTTATGCAGAACAGAGAAGATGTGATGAGAGAAATAGCAGACCATCTCAAAAAAGAAAGACAGAAACAAGAAAAATAAAAATCCTTTGGAGGATAGGGATTAAAAAAATGTCCTCCGCTTTAAAAAGTAGTTCCCCAACTATAAATTTTAAACATGAGCACAAGGCTACGGAGGACAATAAGTCTTCTGTTGCCTTGTGCTTTTATATAGTTGGGGAATGCAAATATAGAAACTAATAACGACAAATAAAACTAATAACTATGAAAAACAAATATTATCAAATTTTAGAGAAAATCTTAAAAAAGGGCAAAGTTCAGAATAACAAGAAAGGGAATATTAAGTATCTCTTGGATGAACAGTTAAAACTCTACCCATCGGATTTATTAGAGGTTTTTGAGGGGCATCAAATTGCTAGGAAGATTGACCGAAAAATACCGAGAAGCAGGTATCAGCTGGTGGGATTACTGCGGACCTATGCTGGTAAATTCTTACCCAACTTACTTTGAGCAGTTACCACCTCTCATTGCGAAAATCAACAAAGAAAAGCGCAACAGCAAGAACTATGTGCTGTTTTTGGGCAGGAACGATACAGAGACCAATCAACAGCCCTGCTTATCATTGATTCAGTTTCAAATAGATAATGGAAAGCTGGTAATATCTGCATATCAGCGTTCCAGCGATGCCTCATTAGGGCTTCCTGCTGACCTTTACCACTTGTATTTAATCAGCAGACAAATTGATTTGCCTTTGAAATCTATTACACTAACACTCGGAAATGTGCATATTTACGAGAATAACATAGACAGTACCAAGAGGCTGTTAAAGGGTAAAAAAGTGTCGTTTGAATTGAATGTGTAATCAATTAAGCATGTTCCAAACTGTCAAAATGATTACAGGATAAAATACCCCAAAATAACACATACAAATATAGTAATATTATTTGAATTGTGCAATAAAAAACACTCTTTAAATCATCTTTAAAGAGTGTTTAAATTTTGTTATTTTTGACCGATTTTTTCCAGCCAGAAATTGGAAACCATACTTAATTTTTTTTGCACATTTGGTTTTGCCGATTATAAAATATTTCATCAGATTTTTAGCTTAAAAGATTTTTTTGTTAATCTTGGAAATAAAAAAGGGCTACATTTAAAGAAGTTAGAAAAAACAGAATTTCCTAAAAATCTATTAGGGAATGAGTATGATAACTTAGAATATGAAACTTATAAAATTTTAGAAGGAGAGTTTATTAAATATAAAATAGAAGATAAGAATGATAAACATTATAATCTTATAAGTAAGGAATTGAAATCAGGAGATCCAAATGCAGTTGATAAACCAAATGCTATTCAAATACATTTTTATATTATACCATCAATACATAGAGTATTTTTACCCACAAAAGAAAAGATTACCCCATTACAAGTGGAATTATTTTTTAAGCAAGCTCTACTAAAAATATTTGGGTCAGAAAATAATTTTAATATTGACATAGCAAAAAGTGTTGATGAAGTAAATAAAATATATGAATTCAAATCATTAAAGAAACTAAATTTAGAAATAAGTTATACTAATGATGATTTAGGGGATGATGCAAAAGAGTTTATGGATACTATTTTAAAAGAGTCATCTACTGATAGATATATTGGAAATTTTACAGCAAAAAAAGGAAAATCTTTAAACCCTAATTCAAGATTAATAAAAGGAGGTATTGAATTAAGTAAAGAGAATGGAAAATTAATTGCTGAAGGGGAAAATGATTATGGAAATAAAATTATAATAAATACTAAGAACAAATATGAAGAATATCTATTAAAAATTAAACGTGAAATTAATCCTTGTTTATCTATTTTGCAAGAAACATTAAAAAAATGGCGATTAAAATAAATGAATTTGAATATTCATTAAAGGGACTATTTAATATTTTATCTAAGAGGAAACTTTATAAGAAAAAGTCATATATTATTTCTATTATAGTACCTTTAGGAATCAATATTATATTTTTCCTTATTAAAGATAGGATTTTTAATAGGATAGAATATTTGGATATTTTACAATTTTTTATAGACACTTTTTTACAAGCATTTATAAGTTTTTGTGGTTTTGCAATGACTGCATATTCCTTAGTTGTTGGTTTTTTAAATTATGGGGTATTTAAATCAAGTATTGAAAAATGGTATAGAATAAGAGAAGAAAACAATGGTGAATCAGCAAAATATTCACTTTATCAGAATGGTATAGCATTATTTGCATTAGCAATACTGACATTATTATTCTCTGTTCTTTTTTTATTAATAGTTAAATTTATTATCAAATTAAATATTATAGTAGAATGTGAATTGGTAGATTTATTTAATGCAATAATTCTTTGTATAGCTACTATATTAATTAGTTTTTGTATTAATCTAATATTTCATAATATAATAAATATTTTCACCTTCGGTCAATTACTACATCAAATGATATATCATGAGACGAAAGTTAGTAATAAAAAAAAATAACAATTAAAATAAATTATACTTAGAAGTATTCCCTTAAATTCTAATATTCAATAGATCCCCCAAAAAAAAACGGATATCACCCTAAGCACTTGGGCAATATCCGTAATTAGTTTACAATTTACCTAAACTGGTTTCTCTTTTACCTAAATTAGTTTACCTTTTGGGTTAGTGT
>JAUMZX010000204.1 GCA_030527905.1 Cardiobacteriaceae bacterium | reverse complement strand
CATCCATGCAAAAAGGAAAAGTGTAAACAACGCGATTAATTCTTACACATAAAGTCTCCAAAATAGAGGCTTCAATGCTTAAATTTTTATCGCGGTCAAGATACCGTGCTGAATACCGCTATGGAGCGCGGATATATTAAGCCCTAACGGTCAAGTACAGCGTAGTATGGTTACTATCCGTGCTTGTGGTTAGGGCTAAGATATTGTTCTTAGTTTACGAGGTGCAGACAGTCTCGTTTTCTTGTTGTAGTGTTGTTAGACGTGTGGTGAGGTAACGGAGTAAAACACCATAGGCCGGAAGGAAGAAAAGTCCGCAGATAATGATTTTCCATCCATAGTCTACTGCAGCAATTTCTGGCCAGTGGGTTGCCATAAACGTGTCACTACTATGGTAGAAAGCAATACTGAAGAAAACGAGAGTATCAATGGCATTGCCGGCAATTGCAGATGCGGTTGGTGCAATCCACCAACGGCGCATTTGTCGCAAGCGATTGAATACCACGATATCAAGAAGCTGACCGACGAGGTAAGCACAAAGGCTGGCAAGGACGATGCGTCCCACAAAGATATTGAGAGTGGTGAGCGCGGCAAAGTCAGTAAAGCTACCCTTGTCGAATAGTATGGAGATAACGTAGGAAAGGGCAAGTGCCGGCATGGTGGCGCAGAAGATGATTTTGCGCGCTAATGATGCACCGAAGATACGTACGGTAAGGTCTGTGGTCAGAAAAATAAAGGGGAAGGTGAATGCGCCCCAAGTGGTTTTTAGACTGAATAATTCAAATGGGATTTGTACGAGGTAGTTACTGGATACAATGACGACAACATGCCAGAAGGCAAGCCATGTTAGTGCCTTGTGACGTTGGGCAGCAGAAAAAGTATAGAGTGTGTTGTGCATAAGAATTTCTGTTTTAGCGGTTGTGGAGGCGAGTTTGGGCTAGCGTGGCATATTGCGTGTTAGGGATGCCATAGTTAGCATAAGGGTGTATGGCGATGCCACCTCGCGGTGTAAATTTACCAAAGACTTCAATGTATTTTGGATGCATCAGTTTAATTAGGTCTTTCATGATGATATTGACGCAATCCTCATGGAAGTCTCCGTGGTTACGGAAGCTGAACAGGTAGAGTTTAAGTGATTTGCTTTCCACCATACGTTCGCCCGGAATGTAGGCAATGCGTATCGTTGCAAAATCCGGTTGTCCCGTCATAGGGCAGAGGCTGGTAAACTCCGGACAGATGAAGGTAACGTAGTAATCATTTTCAGGATGTTTATTGGGAAACGCCTCGAGAATATCAGGCGTATATTGCTGCGGATATTGAGTATGCTGATTGCCCAGCAGATGAATATCCGCCAGTTCTTTGGCTTCTCTCATAAGTATTAAGGTTTCCTAGTTTTTTATTGTGGGAGGTTTGCGAACCACAGGGGCGCGCATCATACGCGCCCCATTGTTTAGATTCAACTGCGCAATAGTTCGTTAATACCCGTTTTGCTACGGGTTTTTTCGTCGACTTGTTTGATAATGACAGCGCAGGCAAGGCTATGTGAGCCGTCGTTCGCTGGAAGCGTACCAGGAACAACAACGGCACCAGCAGGAACGCGTCCATAGGTAATCTCGCCTGTTTCTCGATTATAAATTTTGGTTGATTGCCCAATGAAAACGCCCATGGAAATTACTGCGCCTTTTTCAACAATCACGCCTTCGACGATTTCTGAGCGAGCTCCAATAAAGCAGTTATCTTCAATAATAGTTGGCGCGGCTTGTAATGGTTCTAAAACGCCGCCGATGCCAACTCCGCCTGAAAGGTGAACGTTTTTGCCAATTTGAGCGCAGGAACCTACTGTCACCCAGGTATCAACCATAGTTCCTTCGTCAACATAAGCCCCAATATTGACATAGGAAGGCATGAGAACAACGCCTTTACCAATGTAGCTGCCTCGACGCGCAACCGCAGGCGGAACAACTCGCACGCCTTCCATTTGGAAACGTGCGGTATCGTGACGAGCAAAACGACAGTCCACTTTATCAAAATAGCGGGTATAACCATGGTCAATAAGCGCGTTATCATTGACACGGAAGGAGAGCAATACAGCTTTTTTGGCCCATTGATTGATGTGCCATCCATTCGCGGTGGGTTCTGCTACACGGAGACGACCACTTTCTAGTTCATGAATGGTGTCATTAATGGCTTCGCGTAATGCATGATCTGCTGTTGCGGGAGTGATGTCAGCTCGGCGCTCGAAGGCTGCCTCTATAACGGTTTGTAAAGACATGGTAGATTCCTCTGGCTTGAAAAAGCTGACATTATAGCGAGCTGATGTTTATGTCCATAGTATCGTTATCAAAGCGGGGAATTTATACGTGATAGAGGTAGATATAAGTGTATTTAATCTAACCTTTTATTTTATATGAGCTCTTATAGATAGAAATTGAAGGTAATATAAGAAAGCGGGTATGATTCTCTTTCGTTATATTATTGAGGAAATGATGCATAAGTTTTTCCAGCGTAAAGCGCATACGGCTGAAGACGCCAATTCTTGGGAGCGGATGTTCGGTAAATTAATGACGCCGATAGAAGCGTTCACCCGTAACAGTTCTGCAAGCGGAATTCTCTTGATTATCTGTACTGTTGCTGCGTTGTGTATTGCTAATTCCCCATGGCATGATGTTTATGTACATGTATTACATCAATCCGTTGCGATAAGTTTTGGGGATTATGCGATTCGAATGTCTTTACACCATTGGGTGAATGACGGCTTGATGACGATATTTTTCTATTTGGTCGGATTAGAAATTAAACGTGAGGTGATGGTTGGCGAGTTATCATCGCTAAAACAAGCCGCATTACCTATCATCGCCGCGATTGGTGGAATGTTGGCGCCTGCTTTGGTATATAGCGCAATTAATGCCGGTGGAGTTGGAATGGCTGGTTGGGGGATTCCCATGGCCACGGATATCGCTTTTGCAATAGCTGTTTTAATATTATTGGGTAAGCATATTCCTGCTGGATTGATAACGATTTTAGTCGCGTTAGCAATTGTTGATGATTTAGGCGCAGTGCTTGTTATTGCTATTTTTTACACAGATACGATCCATATTTTTCCATTGCTGATGGCGTTATTATGCTTTGTGCTGCAAGTGTTTATGTGTAAGAATTAATCGTGTTGTTTACACTTTTCCTTTTTGCATGGATGCCCAA
>JAUMZX010000203.1 GCA_030527905.1 Cardiobacteriaceae bacterium | reverse complement strand
GTGTTGAAAAATGAATGAGTGGATGAGTTGGAGGTTTTTGCACAGGTCTCATTTTCTATGTTGCCATTAATATTGGGGGATTCCTCGGTCCGCTTCTCACCGGACTATCGCAAACCCAATGCGGCTTTCATTATGGCTTTGGTGCGGCAGCAGTCGGTATGGCTTTCGGCCTCTGCTTCTATGCTAAGGGGCGTCGTTTACTACCACACATGACTGCGCCCAATCCATTATCTACGAAAGAAATAAGAATCGTGGCGAGTGTCGTCATTGCCGTAGTCTTGGCGTTATTTATGGCTATTCATTTGGATGCATTACGTCTGGATAATTTCTCCAACATTCTGCTCTGTATCGTGATACTTGCTGCAATAGGTTATTTTTCCCGTTTGCTGGTTGATCATCGTGTTGATACGGCACACCGTTCCTATCTTTTGGCTTATATCCCATTGTTCATTGCCGCGTGTATCTTCTGGGCGCTGTGGTATCAAATTTATACGGTGGTGACGGTCTATTTTGATGAAACAATGCAAGCAACACGGCAGATAGGTTCTTTTGTTATCCCCGTATCTTGGAAAGATTCTCTACAAAGCTTATGGGTGATTCTTTTTTCTGGGGTTATGGCGGCGCTATGGACAAAGCTTGGCAAACGTCAACCGAAAACGCCACTGAAATTCGCACTATCCCTCATGGTATTAAGCCTTTGCTATTTTATTTTTGTCCCTTTTCTTTCAATCGGCTATAGCATGCCGTTGATCATTTTTGCGCTTGCGATATGGTTTAATACACTGTCGGAACTGCTGATTTCTCCCATAGCGCTTTCTTTTGTTACTCGAATTGCGCCGGTACACGTCAAAACGCAAATGGTCGCACTGAATTTTCTCAGTTTATCGCTGGGCTTTACACTAGGCGGCCGATATTTTGCAATTTTCTATCAAGAGAAAAATCCGCTGTCTTTCTACATGATGACGGGTATCATAAGTTTTGTTGCCGGTATCGTAATTCTCCTGCTCATACCGACACTGAATCGTTTACTCAAAGGCGCAGAATAATCTGTAAGGACAAAATTGATGAATCCAGCTATTAAACGGCTCGCCGCGTTGCGGGCATCTATGAAAAACGAACATATTGACGCTTGGGTCGTACCCTCGGCTGATCCGCATCTTTCCGAATATTTGCCGGAACATTGGCAAGGTCGAGAATGGCTTTCTGGTTTTACAGGATCGGTTCCAACACTTGTCGTAACAGAAAAATATGCTGAATTATGGGCGGATAGCCGCTATTGGGAACAAGCTCTTCAGCAACTTGAAGGTTCTGGTATTGTTCTGCAAAAACTGGGTTTTGGTCGAACCCATATTGATGCTTTAGCGGAAACATTACCGGAGGGGGCGACCGTAGGTGTTGCACCTGACATGCTGTCACTAGCCGCCGCCCAACAAATGCGGGCAGCATTTGCTACAAAAAAAATTCAACTAAGACATGATATTGACCTGCTGGATAGCATCTGGCATGACCGTCCAACGCTTCCACAAGCAGAAATCTACCCGCACAATCCATCCTATACGCCTGAAAGCGCAGCGGAGAAACTGGATCGGGTACGTGCCGCCATAGAAGAGCAGGGCGCGACATATCATCTCATTTCATCATTGGATGATATTGCTTGGATCACAAACCTGCGCGGTAGTGATGTTCCTTATAATCCGGTATTTCTCTCTTATCTGCTGATCAGTAAAAAGCAAGCAACGCTCTTTGTCGAAGCGGCAAAACTCAACACAGCTGCTCAACAAGCGTTGGTTGCAGCCGACATCAGCGTGGCTCCTTATGAGAGTATTACAGCTGCCATCTCAAAACTGGATGGTACGCTACTCATTAATCCAGAGAAAACAGCGGTCAGTACCTTACAAACCTTGTCTGATACAGTCTGTATCATTGAAAGCATTAACCCAAGTACGCGTTATAAGGCATGTAAAAACGATGGTGAAATTGCCAATACGCGTAAAGCGATGCTGCAAGATGGCATTGCCCTCTGCGGTTTTTTTGCTGAATTAGAACATCGAATGGCATCGGGTGAAGTGCTGACAGAATTAGATGTTGATACCTTACTCCTGAAACATCGTAGTAGCCGCCCGCATTTTATATCGCATAGTTTTGATACCATCGCAGGCTATAATGCCAATGCGGCATTACCACACTATAGAGCAACAGAGGAACAACACCGCCACCTTGTAGGCGATGGCTTGCTACTTATCGACTCTGGCGGACAATATGAAAACGGAACTACTGATATCACACGGGTTATCCCCATCGGAACACCCAGCGCTGCACAAAAACGCGATTACACTTTAGTCCTCAAAGCACATATCGCCCTTGCTGAAACTATTTTCCCAGAAGATATCGCCGCTCCGCTTTTAGATGCCATTTGTCGTGCACCTTTGTGGCAGGAACAATGTGACTATGGGCACGGGACGGGACATGGCGTTGGTTACTTCCTGAACGTTCATGAAGGACCGCAAGTGCTCTCTTACCGAGCTCCTATCCATGCGGATAGCGGAATGAAAGTTGGCATGATTACTTCAAACGAGCCTGGATTATATCGCCCGGGGAAATGGGGAATCCGCATTGAAAACTTGATGGTAAACCAGCGGGTAGAGAAACCTAAAGAAAGCGAATTTGGCACATATCTATATTTTGAAGCGTTGACGCTCTGTCCGATAAATACACAACTTGTGGACAAAACACTCATGAATGAAAGAGAAGTCCGCTGGCTGAATCACTACCATAACTTGGTTTTAGAAAAACTTGCCCCGCATACCGACGGCGATGCACGAGCATGGTTGGAAAGAAATACACAACCCATCTAAACATAAAAAAATGGCGTCGCTAATTTAAAAATAAATAGGCGCCATTTTTTAATCTCAATAACAGAAATAACGCGATACCTTATCAGCAGGGAACATTTGCTTTGGCATTTGTTATGGCTATCAACACCATTTGATATAGGGCTATGGAAGCAATTTTTATACTGCGTAAGTTATAAAAGTTCCTGCTAGCTGCCTTTACTCATTCTGAAGCATAGTTACTCCACCTATAACTCCATACCGTAGATTATTTTCGTGTTAGTGATAGGGTTTTATAAGCGGTCTGAGTTCTTGATGGCGTTCACCACGCTTTCTTTTTTAGCTAATTGAGACCTTTGCAAAAGGACCCCAAACCGCTTACATTACCCCGACATCCACA
>JAUMZX010000202.1 GCA_030527905.1 Cardiobacteriaceae bacterium | reverse complement strand
AAAATCAAACCACCACTATGCCGCCCTTCACCATCGACAACGTCCAAGGTAATCGCCGTTCCACACCCAACGACACAAAGCGGTTCATGCGTTAAACCACGCGCGCCCAACATGGCAAGATAACGATCTGAACCCAAAGTATGAGCTTCTTCATAAGCAACGGTTAAAGTATGATTGGTTTCTTTTTGCGCAATAAAGATTTGCAGCGGTTTTCCCCATAAATCATCAACAATAGCGGCAACTTCATTTTCGATATGCGTGTTATTGACACAACTAATTGCAATACGATGCGGCTCGGGCAATAAATGCCAAGCGCGCCATAACTTAGTCCGCCAATCTTCTTTATATGAAGCAGCCTCTACAATTCCTGGTACCGTATTTCCATACAACCACTTAATACGCGAATTACCCGCATCTATCAGCAAATACATTTCTATGCCTCAAAAATAGGTTTGCCATTTTCAAAGCGAATAGCACGCCCTTTTTGGTCAATATCGCCATCCAACGCATAATCACGCCAACGATTAATTAATGGTATATACGGACGAAGCTTCCACTCAGCAAGTAACGCCAATAATACGTCTTCCAATCCAGCATGGTTCGGTACTGCCACCAGCGCATGACAACTTTCATCTGTAACAGATAAAAACTCAAGATTTACATGTGCAACCAGAACGTCATCACGATACAAGGTACCATCACGACGTAACTTATAGTCGCCAACATATTCGGCCACACATAAAGTCAGTGCTTGCAATAACCCACCATGCACTTCCGCAGAACCATCTAATGGATAACGCAATACCAATTGTCCTTCGCTACGGCAATAGGTAGGTGTCGCTATATTTTCTTGTTTAAGCGTAAGCCAAGCATCGCCATGAACGGCAGAAATCGCTATAGCCAGAGTCGCATTTTGCACAGGGCTTTCCTGAATTGTTAGAATGACAAGACATTTTACATGAACATGAGAAATTTATGCCTCAATTGCCCGCGCTCATTGCCCCATCTATCCTTTCTGCTAATTTTGCCCGCCTAGGTGAAGACGTTGCCGCAGTCCTGACAGCAGGCGCTGATGTTATTCATTTCGATGTTATGGATAACCATTTTGTCCCTAACTTAAGTTTTGGTGCGCCTATCTGCAAGGCATTACGCGCTTACGGCATCACGGCTCCCATTGATGTACATCTCATGGCAACCCCCGTAGATGGCCTGATTGAGCAATTCGCTGTAGCCGGCGCCGACTACATCTCTTTTCACCCCGAAGCGAGCATTCATATTGATCGCTCACTCCAACTGATTAAAAGTCATGGTATAAAAACAGGACTGGTTTTTAATCCGGCAACGCCACTTTCTTACCTTGATTACGTTCTAGATAAAGTCGATTTAATTCTCATTATGTCCGTCAATCCTGGATTCGGTGGACAAACCTTCCTACCCTCGGCATTAGACAAACTACGCGCAGCCCGTAAAATCATTGACGCATCAGGACGCGGCATCCGTCTCGAAGTGGATGGAGGTGTCAAAATAGATAACATCGCCAGTATCGCGGCGGCCGGTGCGGATATGTTCGTCGCAGGTTCAGCCATTTTTGATGCACCAGACTATACACAAGTCATCCACGCCATGCGACGTGAACTGGCAGGAGCACGCGTATGAGCCAATACACGCATCAACCCGTTATCCGTACAATCCTTGCCGATCTACTTACCCCCGTATCGCTCTATGATCGCCTTGCTGACGCACCCTACACTTATTTACTTGAATCTGTCGAAGGTGGCGAGCGCTGGGCGCGTTACTCCATGATTGGCCTACCGGCGCGTGAAATCATACGTATCAAAGGACACCAACTAGAGCGGTTACGCGATGGCGTAATCCTCGAAACACGCGAACTTGCCGACCCACTTGACTGGATCAAGCAATATCACACTACCGTTCATCCTGCCCCATTACCACTCGACCTACCTTTTTCTGGAGGACTTGTCGGTTACTTTGCTTACGACTGCATTGGCTATATTGAAAAACGCCTTGCGAAACGACCAAGCCATGACCCTCTCGATTTACCAGATATCCTATTCATGCAAAGCCTTGATATCGCGGTCTTAGATAGCTTACGTGGCGAAGTCCATCTGATCAGTCATGCCGATTTACGCGAAACAGACGGCATAGCGCAAGCAGAAGCACGTCTGGATAAAATGATCGCAACCATTAATCAATCAGGTAAAGCACAAGTACGTACCCTTAACCGTCAGGGCGCTAAACCGACCGTACACTACCACTACCCTGAAGCCAAATTCAAAGCAGATGTAGAAAAAATTCGAGAATACATCATGGCGGGCGATTGCATGCAAGTTGTGCCCTCGCAACGCATGAGCTGTGAATTTAACGCCGCCCCTCTCGATTACTACCGTGCCCTACGTGTTACAAATCCTTCGCCATACATGTACCTGCTGGACCTAGATGATTTCCACATCATTGGTTCCTCACCAGAAATCCTTGCACGAGTGCAGGATAGCACCGTCACCGTACGTCCACTTGCAGGAACACGTAAACGAGGAGAAACGGTAGAAGAAGATCTGGCACTTGAACGCGAACTACTCGCCGACGAAAAAGAAATTGCCGAACATGTCATGCTCATAGACCTTGGTCGCAATGACATTGGTCGCATCTGCCAAACTGGTACCGTAAAAATTACCGAACAAATGGTTATTGAACGCTACTCACACGTCATGCATATCGTCTCCAACGTCGAAGGCATCCTAAAAAATGAGGTAAACGCCATGGACGTCTTAAAAGCTACCTTTCCTGCCGGTACACTCTCCGGTGCTCCGAAAATACGCGCCATGGAAATCATAGATGAATTTGAACCAGAAAAACGCGGGGTATATGGCGGAGCTGTCGGCTACTGGTCATGGAGCGGAAACATGGATCTCGCTATCGCCATTCGTACCGCTGTTATCAAAAACAATCGTCTCTATGCACAGGCAGGCGCTGGCATCGTATACGACTCGAAACCTGATAACGAATGGCAGGAAACGCTTAACAAAGCTGGCGCTCTCATTACGGCGGCGGCACTAATCAATTAAAAAATTAAAGGTTCTGTTTGAATCATATGTGGATATGAGAAATACCTACTACTATTTCTCGTATCCAGATAAAGCGCCGTAGAAAGGTTTATAGTCAATCAACTTAATTTAAATAACACTTTTGAATAACTCATCCACTCACATATTCTGAGACCTGAGCAAAACCCTCCATCTCATCCACGCATTCATTTTTCAACACAAATGAGCCTGTTTTCTCCTCATTTTCT
>JAUMZX010000201.1 GCA_030527905.1 Cardiobacteriaceae bacterium | reverse complement strand
CAATAGAGTGGTATGGATATGTTCACACCTTAATCATACGATTCTTTGCCTTGATCCGCTTGATTTTTTCGGGTAGCCTACTTTTTAGGACACCACCTATTGATTTTGGGAAAAGGCTGGATAAGGTTTAATAATCCAAATTACCCATCTTGTTTAGATGATATTGAACTCATAATTGAATCGGAGTAATTAAAAATGACGGATAAAATTTTTACGGCATAAAATACATCATTGATAATTTTCAGAAATAGATAGCCGTCTGAAAACCAAAATTTCATATCAGAAAGGATTACTATGAAAAAATTTTCTTATTTATTATCTTATTTACTTTTACTTCTTCCCTTATCCATCTATGCCAATTCAACCGAAACAGAAAAAACAAAAGTAAAAGAGATTCAGAAAAATCAAAAACAAGTATCTTACGACTATTTAATGGAACGAATGGTTAACCTCATTAAGGTATTAACGACTAAAAAAAAAACATAGGACTATCTCCCAATATTTTAGAACAAAATTTTGGATTACCCGTTGAAGATATGACAAAAAATAAATTAAGTTCCAATATTATAGAAGAATATGGAGCAATAGGAATAACGAGCAATAATATAAATTATTATTTTGGTGGGCGCAAAGAAATTTTCCAAAAAAGAAACGCATACATATATGAACTAAGTTTTCAATTACAAAACGAAGTAGAAGTAAATTGTGCCATAGACTATGATATGTTTGTTCATAAAATGGTCGCAATGGGGTTTGAAGAGAGTAAAGACATTCATTATTCTCAAATACCTGAAATAGAATATGGTACTTGGATAAATTCTCTTTTTCATAATAAAAATAATAAAACAGGAATATCTGTAACCCCATTTAAGCATACAATTACTTACCCTACTTGCATTCAATCAATAAAATTCTTTCTCAACTAAATTATTTTAAGGAGCAAAATATGGCTACTAATGATATTACCCTAAAACATACTGAGCGACTTCGTGCAGCTAAACTTAATTATGAATCTATTCAAATTACCTACTCCCTGCAAAACAACGAATGCTCCTGCTGTATGCACAAAGGTGATAGTCTGCTATTAAGTGTACTCTTATACGGCGCAAACGCCATGATTGATAATTTGCAGAAATAGGCAGCCTGAAAACAAAAATTTCACATAGAAAAGGTTTTAGTATGAAAAAATTTTCTTATTTATTAGCTTATTCACTTTTGCTTTCCCCGTTATCCACTTATGCCAATTCAAGCAAAGCAGAAGAAACAAAAGAAATCCAAAAATATTCCTTTTCTTCAACCGTTATGCTTGACCGTTTTGCTGATTTTCTCGCTAATGTAAAATCCGCTTCACTATCAGAATTTACGCGTGAAAAACTGGAAAAAGCATTTCAAGTACCTATGGAAGATGTGGTAATGGAAGATGGTTCCGTCATCCCCGATATGATTTCTCATTATGGCAACACAGGGTTTACTACGGATAATGCTCGTTTTTTTATTGAAGTTTCTAATGAAAAAAAGCGTAAAGTATTTAACTTAACATTCCAACCCATTCAAAAAAATAATGAATTTTATTGCACCATAGATACTGATAGATTTACTCAAAAAATGGCAGCAATTAATTTTGTTGAGCAAAAAGAATTTGGTAGTGTTATTCAACCTGAATTCAATCCTAGTAATAATATTATTCGCGGTGAATGGGTAGATTCGATATTTAGACATAGAACTAAAAACATTTTATTTATTTTAGGAAGAAATTGGACAAGATTTGATAATCCAAATTATCCACCTTGTTTAGATGATATTGAATTATTCATTAAATTGGAGAATTAAGAAATGGCAGATAAAAATTTTGTGGCACAATCAATGGTTAAATTAGCAGAAGTAGAATTAGCTAATGATACATTAAATATTATAAAAAATTTTGGTAATCATCCTCATACCACGGAACAGCAATACAATAATTTTGTTGCGATATTGGCTACATCAAAAAAAGTGGCTGATATGCTTGATGAAGCGGTTAGAATTGGTGAAATTAAATCAATTTCAATTGGCAATTTATCATCATCTAATGCGGGGGCAGCATATTCTCCAAAAACCAAAAATATTACATTTCCTGCTGAAGCTGTGGCTTTTAATCTAAATTCAAATGACTATGGTGATAAAGTGCTTCAGTATGCACTTACTTTTATTGCGGGGCATGAAATACAGCATGCGTTAAATTACAAAAAATTTAAAAATGCAGCAAAAGAAAAATTTGAAAAAGAAATCAAACAAATAGCGGCAGAAAAACATCTTTCTCGTGATTACACAGCACCTGTTTCAGAATATCTGGCAGCATATCGCAAAGATGAAGCCAGCGCGCAAATTGCAGGATTTAATGCTGTTATTGATGCAATGCGAAAAGAAAGAGAACCATTAACAGCAGAAAAAATAGCAAACACCACAAAAAGAACCCTTGATTTTGTAACAAGAAAAAAACCATCAATACCTGCCCAATTTAAATCAGGTTATCAATTTAATTTGCAGGGTCAAGAATTAGACCCCAATAATCCTTTTTTGCAAGAAACTGACCACAATTTAGAAATCAGCGCACAATCCTATTTTGATAATAAATCGTCAGCCAAAAGCAATAGCCTAGGTTGCCAAGCCAATTTGAATTATGCTAATTTTTATGCAAAAGAGATTCTAAGTCAGGTAGTTGATGAAGATGCGCGTGTTAAGCACAAAACTCCGTTTATTATTGCCATGCAAGATTTTCAAGTTAAAAGCATTGACAATGAGAATAATTATGTTCATTTACCATTAGATGAAAAAATTATTGAAGAAAATGGCTTTTATATTTCTTCAAAAAAAGCTGTGCCTTATATAGATAAAAGCACAGGAATAGCAAGCGAATTTAATTATACTGAATGCCCTTCTCCCAACGTTCCATCAAATAAACCATCTAGTGCCACATCATCTCTTATTTCTACCGAAAAGGAACAGCCAGTCTCCAAAAGTAATGCAATGGCAAGGTTAGAAGCATTAACCGCCAAATGGGATAGAGCCATTTCTGCTTATGAATCAGGCAATGAAGCTGCCATACGCGCATCTAATCAGGAAATGTTGCAAAACCCCGCAATAGAAAGAATGCAGCAGGGCGCAGCAAAACTGCATGAGCAAGATTATGCTCAGCAGCAAGCAGAATACGAGAGAATGCAACAGCAACAACAAGTGCAATCTATTGGTGGCAGAACAAGATAATTTTTAACAAGGATAAAAAAAGGGGCTGTCCTAGATAACTCAGGAAATTCACATTAAGTTAGAATTTCCCC
>JAUMZX010000200.1 GCA_030527905.1 Cardiobacteriaceae bacterium | reverse complement strand
TTGGTTATCTTCATTTTCAGAGGGTAACATAACTGCTAATCTAATACAGCCCCTTAATCGTTTTTATGCGGTTGATATATGTACGGATTTTTTGTATTCGATATAATACTAGAGTACAGCTCGTGATGCTTTTTCTCAATCTTTTAGAGCGTAATAACGCATATATTTCCATGTTTTTGTTTAGCATTATGTTAGGGGGTATATGTAAAGCATCACAAATATTTTGTTATAATACAAAATCATGTTTGTCTGGGAAGAATGTTGGTTTATTTATGAAAAGCTGTTTTTATGTGATCATTGTGTCCTTATTATTACAAGGATGTGGGGCTATTCTCGTTGGTGGCGCAGCGACAACCGCAAGTGTGGTACATGACCGGCGTTCCGCTGGTACGATTGTTGATGATAATACGTTAGAGATTAAAGTGGAAAAAGCTATCTCTGATAATAAGCTTTTAGCAGATAATAGCCATGTCAGTGCCACAGGTTATAATGGAATGGTTTTATTAACAGGGGAAGCATTTAATGACAATATTTGCCAACAAATTGCTGCCACAACGAAAGCGTTGCCCGGAGTTAAACGGGTAGAAAACCAAATTGTTATTGGTCGTCGCAGTTCATTTATGGAACGTGCTTATGATTCTAAGCAAACCGCTAAGGTTAAAGCTGCCTTATGGGATGTCAAGATAACTGGTTTTGATCCTTCTCGTGTAAAAGTTGTAACGGAACATGGCTATACTTATTTATTAGGCCTCGTTAGTGAGGAAGAAGCAAATGCTGTTATAGGGGTTGCAAGGCGTGTTTCTGGCGTAAAAGAAATTGTCAGTATGTTTGAGATTACGGCTAACCCAATAACAAATCGTTAGGGAGTCGTATTTTTACGGATACGATGTTTTAAATTTCAAAATGGCCGACCGTGCGCAGTCGGCTTTATTATCTTCATTATTCATTTAAGGGTTAATTTTAGTTACCGATGAATCTGTATATTTTTCTATCTGTTCTGATACAAACGTTAGAATCTTTATTAGAGATTCTAATAGTATTTAGGTATAAAACGGATAATATTGACACTAAGTTAAGATACTATTTCAACTAAAGGAATCATCATGGCACAGGCTATTAATTATCGTTCTCGTACTTCGACATCTGGTCGGAATATGGCGGGCGCTCGCGCATTATGGCGCGCTACAGGAATGCAAGATAACGATTTTGGCAAACCAATTATTGCGGTAGTTAATAGTTTTACGCAATTTGTTCCAGGACATGTCCATTTGAAAGATATGGGGCAAATGGTTGCTCGAGAAATTGAAGCGGCTGGTGCAGTAGCTAAGGAATTCAATACGATTGCTGTAGATGATGGGATAGCGATGGGGCATGATGGTATGCTTTATTCATTACCAAGTCGCGATATCATTGCAGATTCTGTTGAATATATGGTGAATGCACATTGTGCCGATGCCATGATTTGTATATCTAACTGCGATAAGATTACGCCAGGAATGCTAATGGCGGCAATGCGTTTGAATATTCCTACCGTTTTTGTTTCTGGTGGCCCCATGGAGGCGGGGAAAACCAAATTGGCTGCGCATAAACTAGACCTTGTGGATGCGATTGTTTATGCTGTTGATCCGGGCGTGGATGATGTGACGGTTGATGAGTATGAAAAACATGCGTGCCCTACCTGTGGATCATGTTCTGGAATGTACACTGCAAACTCAATGAATTGCTTGACGGAAGCACTTGGTCTTTCATTACCTGGCAATGGAACCACACTAGCCACACATGCGGATCGTAAACAAATATTTCTTAAGGCTGCTCGGACATTAGTAGAAATCACGAAACGCTACTATCAAGAAGGGGATACAAGCGTACTACCGCGTTCTATAGCAACGTTTGATGCATTCCAGAATGCCATGACGCTTGATATTGCTATGGGAGGATCTACCAATACCATCTTACACTTGCTTGCTACTGCACAAGAAGCACAAGTACCTTACACAATGAGGAATATTGATGCGCTATCACGGAAAGTTCCTCAGCTGTGCAAAGTAGCGCCAAACAATCAGAAATATCATATTGAAGATGTCCATCGAGCCGGAGGAATTATGAATATTCTGGCAGAATTGTCTCGTGCGGGACTATTGCGCACTGATATGCCAACCGTTCATAGCCGAACCTTACAAGAGGCGATAGACCATTACGATCTTACTGCGAATCCACATCCAGAAATAGCCCACTTCTACAGAGCAGGACCTGCTGGTTTGCGATCCAAAACGGCTTTCTCTCAAGATTGTCGCTACGATACTGTAGATGATGATCGTGCTCACGGTTGTATTCGTAACATTGAGCATGCCTATTCGCAGGAAGGTGGCCTTGCGGTTCTTTATGGAAATATTGCGGAAGATGGTTGTGTAGTCAAAACGGCGGGTGTGGACGAATCTATTTTAGTTTTTACGGGAACAGCTATCGTTTTTGAAAGTCAGGAGGCCGCTGTTACAGGGATTCTAAAGCGTCAAGTTAAAGCAGGCAATGTTGTGATTATTCGCTACGAAGGGCCTAAAGGTGGTCCTGGAATGCAAGAAATGTTATACCCCACGAGTTATTTAAAATCTATGGGGCTTGGAAAAGCGTGTGCCTTGTTGACCGATGGACGTTTTTCGGGTGGAACATCAGGTCTTTCAATAGGTCACGCTTCTCCTGAAGCAGCGGCAGGTGGCGCTATTGGACTTGTACGTGATGGTGATACGATTCATATCAATATTCCTGAGCGGAGTATTAATCTTGATATTAGCCCTGAAGAAATGAAAAAACGCCGAGCTGAACAGGACGCTAAAGGCTGGAAGCCTACTGCACCTCGAACTCGTAGAGTTTCAGCTGCTTTAAAAGCTTACGCCATGCTTGCCACCAGTGCGGATAAAGGCGCTGTACGTGACCTCAGTAAATTAGAGTAGTTGTTGATATGATAGAAAACTCTATCTTAATATCATGAGCGAACTCTTTGCAGGGTGCTGTGTTAAAATAACAAATTGTAGTTTTTTCTCTTCGTTTACAGATGGTTGATAAAAAGCAGTAATGAATATGCATAAGAAGCTTGAGTTGACGTCAGTTTTATAGACAAGAGATTTGGTGCTTAGATATAAAAGAAAAGATAAATATCGAACTCGCTTATCATTAGCGTGACGATAATTTATCCCGTAAAAACACAACTGTTTGTCTTTATTACTAATGTTAATGAGTGGTTAGAGTTATCAAATACGAGATCAAGCGATTACTAAAGTTGAGAAAGCAATTGAAAAAGCGTTCAAACGATGTTTCATAT
>JAUMZX010000199.1 GCA_030527905.1 Cardiobacteriaceae bacterium | reverse complement strand
AATTGGACATCCATGCAAAAAGGAAAAGTGTAAACAACGCGATTAATTCTTACAACTCATGAATACCCGTAACACTGCCTCCGCGCAAAACAACGCCATCAAACGTGATCGCGAAAATCGTTATACCACTGTAAAAGCTATGGCCGACCTACGCCGTGTTTGGTTCAATCAATTTAGCGGTAACCTTGCGACGATTGCTCGTGAAGATCATCCGCTTGCGGGTTATCCAGTAGGTTCCGTCGTGCCTTACGTACTAGATGATGCTTGTCGTCCAGTAATGCTCATCGCCTACATTGCGGAGCATACACAAAATGCCATCGCTAACCCTAAAGCAAGTATATTCCTACGAGAAAACCAGCTATTTTCTGATGTACAAACCCAGTGGCGCTTATGCGCCATCGGCGATTTGCTTCCATTGCCCGCTGAGGAACAGCCATACCTTTCAGAGCGCTATTTTCGCCACTATCCCAAAGCTCGCGACTTTGATATTACACACAAATTTGCTTTCTATCGTTTACATAGCAAAAAATTCCGCATCATCATGGGCTTTGGCGATATTCGTTGGATTAGAGCTGACGCCCCTTTTGATCAGCCGGCCTTCGCACCGGAGATAGCGGAACGCATAATGACACACATGAATGAAGATCATACCAACGCTATGCGCACTTATCTGCAACAGACAGGTCTAGAAATACCTCATGACGCAAAAATCATCATGACTGCTATTAACGCATGGGGCTGCACACTCAAATATGGCGACGGACTACACTTCATCGCTTTCTCCGCTCCCGTTACCACAGTAGAAGCGGCGCGCGAGGCACTCGTTGCACTTGCTAAAAACTAACTAAACGGCACGCCATGCCACTACTCAATCGTGCGCAACTCCTGAGTTTACTAGGACTTACTGTACTCATAGCCTCCTGTTGCGCCATCTGGATGGGAGCAGCTGCATTACCTCTAACCGCATGGTTTTGCGACAACAGTAGCTGCCAAGGAGACAGCTACATACTTTGGCAAATTCGCCTACCCCGCGTCTGTGCCGCCCTTCTTATCGGCGCATCACTTGCCATCTCTGGCGCCGCTATGCAAGGCATGTTCCGTAACCCACTTGTAGACTCCGGGATTATTGGTGTCAGCAGTGGTGCTGACCTTGCTGCAGCACTCTACATCGTCCTTTTAGCGCACTACATTCCTACAAACGCCCTCCCCTATGCCTTACCCATTGCGGCTTTTCTTGGCAGCTGGGGGGTAACCTTTGCACTCTACCGCCTATCTCATCGCCATGGACAACTACACATCGCCATTATGCTACTCATTGGCATTGCCCTTGCCGCGCTCACTGGTGCTGTTACTGGCTTGCTCATCTATGTAGCCAATGATAACCAACTACGCGACATCACCTTTTGGAGTATGGGATCACTTGCCAGTATCAATTGGAAAATGGTCGTGATTCTGAGCATCGTGTTAATAGGCACGGTTCCTATCATGCTACGAAATGCGCGAGCCCTTAATGCGCTCAGCCTTGGTGAAGCCAGCGCATTGCATATGGGATTTACCATCCAAACCGTGAAGAAACGCCTTATTATCTGCGTTGCCTTACAAACTGGCAGCTGTGTTGCCTTTGCTGGAAGCATTGGTTTTATCGGCTTGGTCGTTCCGCACCTTATTCGCTTACTTGGTGGTAGCGACCATCGTAGCCTCCTCCCCGCCAGTCTACTTGGAGGAGCAGCCTTACTTACGCTGGCCGATACACTCAGTCGAACCCTTATCAGTCCGGCGGAACTACCTATAGGAATCTTAACCTCACTATTTGGTGTCCCTTTTCTTGGGCTGCTCGTTTGGAAAAGCGGAACCCGCTATGACTAACGCCCTACTAACCGTAAAAAATCTGCACGTCCAGCACAATCAGCATACCTTGCTTAACATTGAGCACTGGCAATTACCACGTGGTCAATTCACCGTTATTATTGGTCCGAATGGTGCTGGAAAGACCACTTTACTGAATGCTCTGGCTGGTGGTAACAAAAATAGCGACAGTCATATCTATCACAGCAACATCTCTTTCAAAAATATTAGCGCCGCAACACTTGCAGCGCAACGCGCCGTCCTCAGTCAAAATCCTACCATCGCCTTTCCTCTGGACATTAAAACCTTGGTTCAGCTTGGGCGAGAACCCTATCGCCACAGCCAATGGTCGCAATATGATTCTGCTGTATGCGATTGGGCAATCCATAATCAAGACCTAGACAATCTTAAAAATCGTAATTGCCAACACCTCTCAGGTGGAGAGCAACATCGAGCGCATATCGCGCGCATACTGACACAACTTTTGCCTGAACCAGATGCCGATTTGCACAACAAATGGTTATTGCTTGACGAACCCACGAATCATCTTGATATCCATCACCAATATCGCTTTCTTGCAACCCTAAAAAGCCTACAAAAACGCGGATTAACTATCTTGGCTATCTTGCACGACCCTGCGCTGGCCTTAAATCATGCTGATCGATTACTGTTACTGAAAAATGGCAACATACAAGGCGAATATACGCCCCAAGAACTCATTCACAATCAGTATCTTGATGCGCTCTACCATATACAGATGGGTTGTTATACCTGCCCTCACACCGCACACTATTACTGCGTTCCGCAACTGCCAAATTAAGCACGCATACTAAGAAAATCCCTCTATTCTTACCATACTATGGATTAACGCCATTATGCCTCGACTTGTTATCGCGAAAGCGGCTAACGACTAACAATATCTCCCCATAGCCGTTTTACTTAATCCTAAAATATCAAAATAATATAGGAAGATAGCTATAACAATGGAACACAGCTTAAAAATGAGTGGCATAACTTAGCTTACGCCGTCCATAAAACCGAAATAAAGCAGTCACCATCACGCATATCCTAATCTCCTATTGCCCATGCAAAACCACTATCCACCGCGCCAGCCACCTTTGTGATCCACCCTTAAATTCAGCCTTACAGTCACCCTTAAAAAGATTTCTGTACCATTCACCGTTCTTGCCGTTATAACACGTACCGATAACCCTTTCCTACGTCACACCTAGCATCACGTAACATCGTTACCTAGCACTTTGAATGACTAGCACTCTTACGCTGTACCCACCTTCAACAATAGCTCTATGCAGGTTTGTTCACACGCGCATTAATGAGCCTGTATATATAAAACTGGAATAAACAAATAAAAACAAATGACTTTAAAAATAAAATCCATAGAAATAAACGAACTTAATCAAATTACTAGGTGAAAAAGGTTTTTTATTTTGAGACCTTTGCAAAAGTCACCCAAACCGCTTACATTACCCCGACATCCACAACTCAAACAACATCCCCATGAGC
>JAUMZX010000198.1:1966-3397 GCA_030527905.1 Cardiobacteriaceae bacterium | reverse complement strand
ACAGCCCGATAATTTTGATAGTTTAAATTATAGATACCACGAATATCCTTCAATTTTTTACACCTCACAAGTACAGATGATATGAATTAAATATGCATATATACAATTCCAGTCCTAACTGACCATCAATAGCACATTCAAATACGGACCTATTTATCAATTTAATTCTAGTATTATCTATAAGTATAGAAATATCAGACTTCTGAAATGGTTGGATAAATTTTTATATTATCCATCTCATAAACAGCGCCAGCCCGAACAACAACCAAAGGATCTATTGCACCAATTTGTGCTTCGTTTTTCTCCTGATACGACATGCGGTGCAAAACATAACGCATAGCATTCAAGCGTGCCCGTTTTTTGCAATCTGATTTCACAACAATCCATGGGCTTTCGGCTGTATCAGTATGAAAGAACATAGCTTCTTTAGCGGCAGTATACTCATTCCATTTATCCACCGATGCCCTATCCATCGGGCTAAGTTTCCATTGTTTTAAAGGATGCGCCTCTCGCTCTTTAAAACGACGACGCTGTTCTTCTGGACTAACAGAAAACCAGAATTTAATAAGGATAATACCACTTCGAATAAGATTACGTTCAAAATTAGGCACCTCCCGCATAAATTCTTCATATTCTTCCATTGAACAAAAGCCCATAACATGTTCAACTCCTGCACGGTTATACCATGAGCGGTCAAAAAGAACAATCTCACCTTTAGTTGGCAGATGTTTAACATACCGTTGAAAATACCACTGTCCTTGTTCCTCTGAACTAGGCTTTTCTAATGCCACCACGCGCGCACCACGCGGGTTCATATGTTCCATAAAACGTTTAATCGTGCCACCTTTACCAGCCGCATCGCGTCCTTCAAACAGAATTACAATACGTTGTCCAGTTTCTTTAACCCATTTTTGCAGTTTCAGCAATTCTACCTGTAAATGGTATTTTTGTTTTTCATAATTCTTGCGACTCATCCGATGCTTATATGGATACATCCCTGTACGCCAACCTTCAGACAATTCATTATCAAGACAGATGTCGTTATTCTCTTTACTTAAGGATTTATGTTTTTTAAAAAGCTTCTTAACCTTGACAAGGTCATCTGGTGAAAAATTGGCGAGCATAGTATCCAAATAACTATCTGTTTCTCCTATACGATTATCCGTAATATCGCGCCGAATAATATCAATCAATGCTTCTAGCTGAAATGCTTCCGCACGCTGTGTTTTCGTACCAATTTCATGCGTTGCAACATTTATATCGCTAGATTTATTAATCGATTCAATATCGCGAATACGTTTGCTATTCCCTCTAAAAATTCGCTTACGAAAACGTGCATTTTTTACTCTGGCCATCACTTCCTCCTTGCATAATTTTATAGATATTAATGCATCTACTATACAATATTCAATAAAATTAATTATAAAAACA
>JAUMZX010000198.1:0-1956 GCA_030527905.1 Cardiobacteriaceae bacterium | reverse complement strand
AAAAACAATAAAGTAAAAAAGTAATATAATTAATACTACCTATAATATGTAGATTATTATTTAATAAATTATACTAATCATATAATCGTATTATGTGGAATTTTTTATTCAGGCATTTGTATTTTCACTATAAATTATTTTTTTAAAAAACCCTTCAATCAATATTTAATCCTAAGATGATTTATATTTATTATTAATAGTTAAACTACGATTCTATTATCTTAAATATAACCAAAAGAAACTCTACAACATTTTAGGCATCGATTATTTTTATATATCTATATTATAATTAAATAAAACCCTATTGAATCAAAATATAATTTTATGACTATAGCACAATAGTAAGACATACTGAACAAAACCTTAACAGTAACTTTCTACACCTATACAGAAACATTAAAAATTAATTATCTTTTAAATATATTCTTTCTTTACTTAATTATGAAAAAAGATATAGATAAAGGGCAATAAGACACTTGCATATATATATCAAGACACTTGCATACCTTCAATTTTATATAATTGTCTCGTCAAACAAATAAGGAGCACCTATGAAAACTCGTAATACCCTGTGGGGTTTTATTACTCTTGGCCTTTTCACCATCAGTGGAATAGCAACGTTACCTGCAATAGCTCAGACTGGAGGTCATGCCGACAGTAAAGCTGCTACCGCCCCCCTACCTTATAATTTACAACAACGTTTGTTGGCATTAAAAGACCCCAATAACAAAGCGGCAGCTGAATACCTCACACAAAATAAACCAACGCTGATAAAGTTTTGGGCAAGCTGGTGCCCTCTCTGCTTAGCAACACTTGAAGAAACGCAAGCATGGCATGAAGATAGTGCTTTTTCTGATGTTAATTTGGTTACCATTGCTTCTCCTGGGCATTTAGGCGAACAAGAAGATGCGGCGTTCAAAGAATGGTATCGTGGCGTCAATTACCCGCACTTGCCCGTTTTAGTCAATGATGGTGGTGATATTGCACGTGATATTGGTGTTGCCGTTTATCCAAGCTGGGCACTACTTGATGCAAAAGGTAATGTTCAGCGCGTTATCAAAGGTCATATTAACCGCGATCAAGCGCTAGCTTTACTTGCCAATCCGCAAGCCGATATTAGTGCGCAAAAAAAGTTCTATAAACCAAAACAAAAGGAAGCCATTAATATGAATACCAAAACTATTTATCTTGCAGGAGGCTGTTTCTGGGGATTGGAAGCCTATTTTGAGAGAATTAATGGAGTAGTTGATGCTGTGTCTGGCTATGCGAATGGTAAAACCCAAAACCCAAGTTATGAAGATGTGTCACACCGTAACACAGGGCACGCCGAAACAGTGAAAGTTACTTATGACCCTGACCGTATTAGCTTAGATGATATCCTACAATATTACTTTCGCGTTGTTGACCCTACTAGTCTGAATAAACAAGGAAATGACCGCGGTGAACAATATAGAACTGGCATTTACTATACAGATCCAACAGAGCGCGCAGTAATTGAAAAAGCCTTTGCGAGTGAACAGAAAAAATATAAGAAACCGCTGGTTGTTGAAAATCTACCCTTGAATAATTTTTATGAAGCAGAAGAATATCATCAAGACTATCTTGCAAAAAACCCAAATGGCTATTGCCATATTGATATTCGTAAGGCAGATATTCCGCTCGAAAAAAGTAATACCCAAAGTAGTGGAGCTGCTTCACCCGTAACTCCTGCAAAAATGGATGCTAACGGTGAGCCTATCATTGATGCAGGGAAATATCACAAACCTGATAGCGCCAGTCTACGCAAGACACTAGATGCTACTGCCTATGATGTGACGCAAAACAGTGCAACCGAACGTGCATTTAGCCATGAATACGATCATCTCTTTAAACCTGGAATTTACGTTGATGTGGTCAGTGGTGAACCATTATTCAGCTCTGCAGACAAATTCCAGTCTGGTTGTGGCTGGCCAAGTT
>JAUMZX010000197.1 GCA_030527905.1 Cardiobacteriaceae bacterium | reverse complement strand
TAAAGTAAATATAAAGTAAGTATAAAAGTATTTAATTAAAAAAAATATCTTAAAAAATTTAAAACATTAATATTTTTTTCATTGAATTAATACTTAAAAGAAGGTCCTAGTAGCCTCTATTTTTTTCTCAAAAAATTAACTTCATTTCCCATATAAATTTTCTTAAAACAAATTCTAACCCCATGCCTCTTAAAAAATTCGAATTAAATCATAAAAAACATGATTTTCTATTTTTACCCCCGTGTTACTAGCACAGGGGTCGCTACGCGACTTTTCTGCAAAATCTTGACTTGTAATCATAATGCACAGCGCTTATTGCGCTGCGTGTTTTGCAAGCAAATACAGCACCAGCTACAATTAAGAGCTGTGCTCTTAATTGATTAGACACTTCAAGCATTTATTTCACGTTGTATTGACAGCAAGAAACCTATACTACTTTAGACCTAACGTGCCGAAACCGTCAAAGATTTTTAAGGACGGTTTCGGATCACTAGTCTAAATCCGTCTAGCTTACAGTCAATACACTTTCGCGACATAAACGCCCCTGCTTGTAATTTTTCAGTCTGGCAAGCATAGCATTTGTATATACAAATACTGTTTTTTGAATATTTGGGAATACCCCAACCCCCTTTTTAATTTAAAAAAAGTTGTAGATCGACTACAACTTCGTTACAATATTTCTCCAGTTTCGACATCAATTTTGCCGTGATTTTTTCTCTCTTGATAGACCCCGTCAAAATACAGCCTAATTAAGCCTGTATGAGAGCGAATAACTTGATTGACTATTTTCATACTAGATCTTAAAAAATCGCTTCTTCGTGCTAATATGAGCTTTTGAACGTCATTTGCTCTCATTTAACCCTCTAATTAATCGTATAATAAAAAAATTATATTCAAATACTCTTTATATTAATTATTATAAAATAATTGTTCTTTTCTTGCTCGTACAATTCTTAAGATATTTCCAAAAAATAATCCAACTGTGAAACCGCAGAGTAGTCCATAAAGAATATTAAAAGAAAAACTATTATACAGATAAGGAAATCTAGCTAGAGAAATATTTAATATACATTTCACCAAAAAATTAGACAGTATTATAATTAATGGAATGTAGCTTCCAGTTTGAAAAAGTATATTATCTTTAACATAAAATAACCTATTTCTATATATATAATAACTAAAAATTATTCCTATTGAGATAGAAAACAAATAAATTATAATTATAGCTAAAGGAAATTTAAAATTATTAAATATTTGATCTAATCCCCATAAAATAAAAATAAAAGGAATTATTAATGATTTAATAAAGTAGACAGGTTTATCTTTTGTAGCAGAAACTCCCCTTCTTATAAGAAAAGCTAAAATTAACCATACCCAAATAGGAATATTAGTAAAAATTTGTATCATTTTAAATTACCTCATTTCTTTTTGACATTTATTCCTTTGGTTAGAGGATATTTTTTATCTAATCTAGCCCCCCACCAAAAAATACGAATATACGATAAAGATATAAAGCCTACAGGCCAAAATATAAACCATATAATCCAAAGAATAATAGAAAACAATCCTTTAGAAAGATCATTTAATTGATAACCTATAAAAATCATGAAAACTACGAAAATAAAACGAAAAAAAATAAATATCTTATTTTCAAAATCTCTTCTCTTAATTTGATTTTCTTGTTCTTCAGATAAGTTTGTTATCTCATTTCTTTTATCTGTATCTATTATTTGTTCAAATAAATCAGAGATTTCAACTCCTAAAGCTTGAGCAATAGATCTTATTGTCTCTAAACTAGCATCCTCTCCCGACTCAATTCTTTGTATTGTTCTCACACTTAAATCAGATTTATCAGCTAGTTTTTCTTGTGTCCATGATTTTCTTTTTCTTAAATCAGGAATATAATTTATATTTTTCATGTCCTTAATATAAACCTTCTTTCATTTTATGTACACGACAAACATACGACAAATACCCGACACTCTTATAAATAATAAGAAAATACAACGATATAGTCATTATTTTCATTGTCCAAAATTCTATAATTTAAATAATCGTTGAAAAAAATTCTTATTTCGTTCTTCAAAAAGCTCTTTTTTTGCTCCTTGATTTTCTAAAAGAAGATTGTTATTTTGATCTTGTACTTGTTTAGTTAAAATTTGTTGTTGATTTAAAGCTTGTTGAAGTAGAGATATTTGTTTATCTTTTTCTTTTATTTGATTCTTCAAATAAATAAAATCAATACTTACTTCAGTAGTTTTTTCAGTAATGTTAAATGCTTCTTTTAAGTATTGTATTTCATCAAAAGAAAATTCATATATTCCTGATTTATTAAGCTCTCCAAACTTCTTTTTTTTCCGTCTAATATAAGCAACTTTATTTTGAACTTGCTTAATTT
The DNA here is from genome assembly GCA_030527905.1 of Cardiobacteriaceae bacterium. GTDB lineage: Bacteria > Pseudomonadota > Gammaproteobacteria > Cardiobacteriales > Cardiobacteriaceae > Cardiobacterium. The sequence continues at coordinate 1,008 of JAUMZX010000197.1, read as the reverse complement.
CAATACTAAATTCAGTAGCAAATTCTCGTATTGTCTTCACCATTTTCACCTCTTACTTAATGCAATGATTATTCTCAATAAATTGATGATAATCTAACCTCTTTTAATCATATCTTAATTTTACTGTCCCATTGTTTAAATTAAGGTATTTGAGACTTACGCTTATCTATAATTTCTACTTCGTACCCAACAACGATTCTCTTATATTTTTTAACCTCAATAATAATTTCTATGAATAATTTTTCTTCTAGCTCTTCTGCTGCTCTAGTAAGAACATCACGCATAAATCTACCAGCAGGCAATCTTTTTTCTTCGCCTATAAACCAATCTTGCCATTCTTCTAAGTTACCATTTATAATTGTTATTTTACTGTCTCTAAAACGATTAGCTTCCCAAAGTTTCATTAATATTAAAGCATATTTGCCTTTGATATTTGAAATTTCTCTAAGGTGAAAAGAATAGAAATTCTTTTTAAGGTCAAATACATATGGTTGAGCAATCTCAGAAAATTTAAACTCCACTATACCATTTTCTATAAATTCAATAAAACTAAATAATTGAGACATAATTATAGATTTTTTACCATCTTCCCTAATATTACTAAAATATAAAGCTGTATTTTCATTTAATGATTTAAAGCTATTTGCGATACGTTGATAATTTTGACCACTCGTATTTAAACCAAACTGTTTTAAAATAGAATGACTATCTGCTCTAAAACATTCATTTGGTTGGCTATCTTTTGTTACAAATGAAAAACAATAATCTAAAAGTTTATGCTCAAAAGCCTTTAAATTACCAAAGGCTTTTGCAAGATCATTTCCTTGAACAATAAGATACTCACTTCTTGAAATTAATTCTTGTAATACTTGATCTGTTTTTCTTGTTTTCATATTAAAACCTCTCGTATTTTTTTCTCATAAATGAATGATAATAAAAAAAACGAACAAAGTAAACATTTTTGCATTTAAACTATTTATCTCGTACTTTTTTCTCATTTATCTCGTA
>JAUMZX010000196.1 GCA_030527905.1 Cardiobacteriaceae bacterium | reverse complement strand
AAATAAAAGCAAACAAATCTCAAAAATGTAAACAACGCTCCGATTTCCTACACATGAGTATTGTTTTGCTATTCGTGTAGACAGGGAGCTATGGTTTTAGCGATTTGCGTTGCATCTCGCGCAGTATTTGCACCAAAACCAAGGGCAGATAAGATGTTGACAGCAAATGCGCAATCCCGCTTGGCAGCTGCAGTTGGCGCAACGCTATTGTAGCGCGTATCTTCTGCTGCAATTTTACTGATAACGGGAGCGACCGTCGCATCTTCACGCGCCGTAACGAGCAGAATATCAGCAGGAGTAGCAATGAAGGCTTCTGTTGTCATCGGTTTGTGTCCATCGAAGTCAACGGCATTCTTTAATCCTAAGATGTTAAGCAGGTGATCGCCTGCACTATTCTTACCTAATGCATAGACACCGCTGCTTCCTGTATTGAGTAGAACCAAAGCTGTACCACTGCCTTTTTTGGCTTGAGCGAGTGTTTCTTCGTCTTTCTCAATCCGTTGGATTAGTGCTTTGGCCGCATCTTCAGCGCCAATAGCTGTGCCAATTTTGCTGATTTCACTGCGAATACCGTCTAGGGTTTGTTGATCTTCCAGCATGAGTAGGGGGACACCACTACCGCGAATCTGATCGACGGCATTGGCTGGTGCGGCATCTCGGGCAAGCAAAATGAGGTCGGGGTTGAGCGCAAGAATACCTTCTGCCGATAGCTGTCGTCGATAACCGATTTTTGCTTTGTGTTCCATAATATCGGAGGGAAGCATAGAAGTCGTATCAACGCCAACTAATAGGCTATCTTTCCCTAATAAGGCAATGATTTCTGAAGCATAGCCTGCGGTAGAAACAATACGTTCCGCTGCATAAAGGGGAGAGTAGAAGATGAGTGTGCAAAGCATTACGAGGATGTGTTTCATGACGTGTATCCAAGTTTGATGGAGAAAGAGGAATCCCTTCCACCGTTAGGCGAAAGGGATGTTCTGGTTTAGAAGTCGTAACGTAATGAAGCGCCAAACCAGCGTCCAGGCGCATTGTAACGTTCACGAGTCGCATTGTCTGAAACGCCGCTTGCTTCGCTCCAGCTGATATATTTTTTATTTAGAATATTGAAAACGCCTGCGCGTGCCGTGAGGCCTTTAACAGGTTTGTAGTAGCCAGTCATATCCCACACACCATAGCCTCCTGTGCCTTTTAGCGGGATACGTACATCTTGGTTATCAATATCTTTGTCTGCTTTCTTGCTAGCAAAACGTCATTTGGTTTCAACACCCCAGCGTTCTTCTGGAGCATCGTAGGCGATACCAACGTGTCCTGAGAGGGGCGAAATACTACTAATGGGAGCGTGCCTTTTGCGGTTCTTGCCATCTGCCCAAGCAAGGGAAACATCACTGGAAACTCCTTCCAAGGCTGGTGTGATGCCACCAAAGTCTACACCGGCAGCTAATTCTACCCCGTGGATTTCTGCGCTTGGTAAGTTGACGCTAGTAAAGGCCGTAAGGCCAGTATTGGGATCAACTCCAATGTTACTTTGCGTTTCAATAAAGTTTTTATAGCGAGTGTAAAAGGCACTGAGATCGTGTTTGAAAATGCCATTATCGCTACGCCAGCCAATCTCTAGGCCTCGGCTTTTTTCTGGTTGCAGGTTAGGGTTGGCGACATAGCTGTAACCTTGCGAAGCATTTTCAAAACCAAGATTGGTTTCGCTGAAAGCAGGCGCACGGAATCCTTCTGCATAGTTAGCATAGAGCGTTTGTGTATCGCTAAAGTCATAAAGGGCACCAAGACGCAACGAAAATTGTCCTTCACTGTAGTCTCTTACTTGATAGTTATTACCAACAGTACGCCAGAAGGTACTGTCAGGTTTAGCGTTTAAGCGATAATAGTCGTAGCGTAATCCCGGAATAAGCGAGAACCCGCTATCTGCAAAACCAATCCGGTTTTGCGCAAATACTCCGATTTGTTGAATCGTTGAATTAGGCGCATTCTTTTCGTGGCCGATGCGGGTTTGTCCTGCAACAGTGTCACTGGTATTACGTAGCATGTCGACATTTTTATGGCTGAGATTGAGGCCATACACCCAGTTTTGTTGTATTGCACCGCTGATGGCTTTATTGAATTGTACTTCACCACCGATATCGCGCATTTCATATTCAGATTTGCGATAGCGCTGTGTTTCGGCATTGTTTGCACGCAATAATTGACCGCTTAGGAAGGTTTCTTGTACGGAATTTTGTTTTTGTCCGTAGATATTCCAGTAACCGCTATCGGCAAAAGGTTGGTTGATGGTGAAATCGTGCCGTAGGCTACCAGAAAAGCGTTGTTGTTTGTCTTTGCCTTGGTAACTGTCGTAGTTATAAACGTTCACGCTGTTGCCAAGACTACTGAGTACATTCGTATCACGATTGTATTGGTAAGCGCTGGCTGCCAACGTAAATGTATGGTTTTCGTTGGGTTTAAAGCGCACTTGTCCGCTAACGCTGTGGCTATCATTATCTTGTGGGTCAGGAACCGTACGCGCTGAGCCGTTAACTTTCAATCCGCCATGATTTTTGGTTTCATCGCTATGGTCATAGGTATAACTGAGTAATCCGTCCCACTGCGTATTGGGCGTGAAGGCAAGCGAACCACCTGCCGTAATTCCCTTATCTTTACCGGTGTATTGACTAAAAACAGTTCCGCCAAAGTTTTTTTCATCATGCAAATAGTCATTGGGCGTTTTACTAACTAGGCTGACAACACCGCCAATAGCATCTGAACCATGCAATGAAGAAACGGGGCCTTTAATGACTTCTAACTGTTTGACGTTATTTAAATCCATATATTGCCGTCCAGCATTTTGGAACGGGCCAAAGCTAAACTGGTTGTTAATTTCCTGCCCATCGACTAGAACCTTTACGCGGTTACCAGAAACACCACGAATGGTGACATCAGATAAGCCATAACGTCCTGTACCATCAAAGGAAACACCGGGGATATCAGCGAGTGCATCGGCAACATTTACGTTGAGGTTTTTCTGTATTTGGGCTTCTTTGGTTACCGTAATGTTGTTTGCCAGTTTGCTGAGCGGGGAGTCTTCCCGTGCTGCACTTACCGTAATCGGTTCCAGAGTAACGGCCTCATTTTGCTGAGTTTGCTGAGCGATAGTTTGTGTACTTATGATGCTGATAACCGCAAGATAAATAGGGGAAGACTTAAACATAACGACCTCTGAAACCATTTAAAAGGACAAATGATTTTAGATTAATATTTAATGAACATCAATATTATTATCATTTTAATATTAAATAATATTCTTCTGACTAAAGATGTACATTTTCTTTTTAATTTACTGTTTTCGAATGGAATTAAAATAAAATTCATAAATTGAGACCTTTGCAAAAGGACCCCAAACCGCTTACATTACCCCGACATCCACA
>JAUMZX010000195.1 GCA_030527905.1 Cardiobacteriaceae bacterium | reverse complement strand
AGGAGCGATTGTCTCCTTTGCGGGTGGACAGTACGGGCATGTGGCATTTATCGAGAAAGTTTTTCCAGATGGGTCATTTCTTATCTCAGAGACCAACTATAATGGCAATCCCAACTATACCTTCCGCAAGTTATCAGGAGTGGATAGTACCATCAGTTTTGCCTACACAACGAAATAAAAAAGAATATGCTAACAATAATTTGATTTGTTAGCTTGTTCTTGTGTTTTATCGAAAAACTTGCTTTTTATCATTTGTTTTGATAAAATACGAGTATAATGATAATAAGGAGCTGGAAATGGATATTACTAAAATCAAGAGTGTTATGCGTGCTTTTCATTTTGAAGCTCAAATACAACCGATAAACTTAGAACTTCCTATTGTTTTTCAAAGACGATATGAGTTTTCAACCTTAACTGTACAGGATAACATGTTTCTTTTGATCAAAGAAAAAAGGACAGGGAGTTTAGATAACTTTGTCAAACAAGTTCAAGCTATTCAAAAACAGGTTGAAAAAGATGTTATTCTAGTTTTTAATAAACTATCTGACGAGCAGAAAAAGAAGTTATTGCAGATTGGGGCGTCTTATCTTGACTATCAAGAAAATGCGTTTATCCCACAACTAGGATTTCTATTTTCTAAAACAACTAAAAAAATTGAGCTTAATAATCTGTTGTCTTCAACTGAACAAAAGCTATTGATTACCTTGTTACTGCATACTAAAGGTTTAATCATTGACATGGAAGAAGTTAGTCAGTTAACCCACCTTTCTGTTCCCAGCTTATATCGCCATTTTAAAAGTTTTAAAAAGCGTGGGTGGCTTCATAATAAGCAGAAATCTTACCAATTTGCGAAACCAAAAAGCATGATATTTGAAGAATCTAAAGAGTTATTGGATAGCCCAATCAGAGAAGTTTTTACCATTAGTGATAAAGATTTTCAAAAATTAAAAAATGAGGTATCATTTAAAACGACTCATTTTCAAGCCTTATCATACCTTGGTATGCTTGCTGATTCGGAAAATTACGGAAACTATGCTATTTCAAAAAAAATATATAAAAGTTTCGAAACGACTCTTCAGCAGCATATCCTTCAAGGTCATCGGTTAGAGATTTGGAATTATGAGCCAGTTCCTTTTGATTACAAGAAAAATAAATGGCTTGGAGATACTAATGTAATCTTGGTTGATCCAATTTCGCTCTATTTAACACTAAAAGATGATGAAGATCCTCGTATTGAAGAGGAAGTTGAAAAGCTAAAAGATAAGATTTTGAACTTATTAGGAGAATAATATGTCAGCAAATTTAAAACCAATTTTTCAAGAAATATTTCATAATTATCAAGATTATTATGTTCTGATTGGTGGAACGGCAACCTCTATCGTACTAGATGCACAAGGATTTGAAAGTCGTACGACAAAAGACTACGATATGGTTATTATTGATGAGTTAAAAAATAAAGATTTTTATAACACATTGACTAAATTTTTGGAACTTGGAGAATATGAAGGAAGTCAAAAAGATAACAAGGCTCAACTCTTTCGTTTTACAACTAAGAAATCTGGTTTTCCAGAAATGATTGAATTGTTTAGCATTTTGCCCGAACATCCTCTAAAAAAACTTGGTCGAGAAACACCAGTTCATTTTGATGAAGATGCCAGTCTATCTGCCTTGTTATTAGATGAGGAATATTATCAATTGTTGGTGAAGGAACGAGAAGTGATAGAGGGATACTCAGTTTTGAGTAATAGAGGTTTAATTGTCTTTAAAGCAAAAGCTTGGTTAGATATGACTGATCGAGTAAAAAATGGAGCGCAAGGTCTAAGTAAGAAAATTAAAAAGCACTTGAGTGATGTGACACGGCTTGCTGTTCTACTTCATGAAGGTGAGAGTTTGTCAGATTTAGAAGTATCTGATACAGTTAAGCAAGATATGGCTAGATTCATTGATTTATTGGCTTTAAAAATTGAATCAATCCCTCAAAATTCAGACATTATGCTCACAAAAGATGAGGTTTTTGATATCTTAAGAGACTTTTTAACAAGATAAGTATTCTAACTTTGAATAACTATCAGTTAATCATCCACTTTTTGATATTATCGTAAACACTACATATTGCGGTTGGTGTAAACTGGTATATAGTTCCCTTAATTATTATCGACAATAAGTAATCCAAACCTATGCCTTCCGTAAATTATCAGGAGTGGATAGTACTATCAGTTTTGCCTACACAACGAAATAAACATACTAATATTAGTAGTGAGGAACTCTCCGACGGGAGATAGTACTTACTACTTTTTCTTTGTGTTAAAGTAGAGGTGTCTTGCTGAGGAGTCACAATATCACCTGTCGCAATATCTAAATGGATAATTTGTTTAATATTTTCGAGTTGACATAAAATGGTTGCTCGGTAACCACCATAATCGTCGCTTTCCTTAATAGCTGTTATGGATTGAATTGAAAATTGAATACCATCTTTCGATTCAGTTAAAATTTCCTCAAGTTATTGTTGAATATTTTCTTCTGATAAAGTTTGTTTATGAAACAGGAAGTCAATATCCACCGTACTGCGAGATTCGACCCCAACGACGTTTGAAAGTAGGAATCCACCTTTAAAAATATAGTGATTCGAATAAGAACTCTGACTTAATTTTTTCAGAATAGCTTCAAGAAAGTAATAAGCCATGACGGAATTAAAGGTTAATCCAGTATTCTTCGATATTTTATGGCAGAGTGTTGTTAGTTTTGCTTTGTTCATATTAGAACCTCCAAGGTTCGTTTAACCTCATCTAAGATATTCAGTTTTTGAGCATATTCATAGAGCTTTGCGAGATTTCTTTTAGGGAAGTTGCTATAGGTTTGAAGTGTTTTGACAAAGAGCTCAGCATCAATGTTATTTCGATTAAGGATAAAATCACACAGAACACGTTCAAAATTATAAACGTTAACGGTGTTTCCCATTGGAGTCTTTACACTGGTAACCCCGAGGTTGACAATGTCTTTAGAAACAGTGTGGATATTTAAATTTAATGGTGTATTCCTAAAACGGTAGTCCTTTGGGACTGTTACTTCAAAATACTGAGGAATTTCATCTGTAAGTCCTTGTAGATAAAGAGCAGAGATATGAGAAAAAACAGTTCTGGGGTAACGATACTGAAAGAAATAGTATTCATCATAATCTCCACTAGAGGACAGATAGATACCTTTTTCGACCCTAAAGATAACCCCTTCGTTTTCTAGTCTAGTTAGATAAATGGTTGGAATACCTAATTTTTTACAATCTCTATAAGTAATCATGCCATTGTGATTGTCTAAGTACTCAAGTAACAATTCTTTTTTAGACATATTCGGCCCTCTCTTTGTTGCTTTTGTACCGCAATTTTACCATTTTTACGGTACAAAAGCAACATTTTTAGATGTTATCTATACAGTTTGCTATTCTCTTACTTGATGTGATACCAAAATCAAGCCTTCTTTTTTA
>JAUMZX010000194.1 GCA_030527905.1 Cardiobacteriaceae bacterium | reverse complement strand
ATTGGGCATCCATGCAAAAAGAAAAGTGTAAACAACGCGATTAATTCTTACACATATAAAACGGATGGTGCAACAAAACCTGTTACTGGTTAGATCAATTATTCCTATAAAACTCCGCTTGTAATCCGTTACACCAAGACCAGATACAAACGGAGTTCAGAAAAGTTGGGAATAGATGAAAAAGATATTAACTACAGATCGTTATTGTCCGTTCGTAGTTTCTCGCACCCTGGTTTTCTTGGTTTAATTAACGACCTTTCGCGGCACTTCATTCTGACTTCTTACATCTTTTGCCCATGCTGTCCCTTCCATAGCTGATTTACTGACAAATGTTCATACGCTCACGAGTAGAATCAGACATATGCTCCAAATCTGTGTAAAATACGGACTTGAGGATACACAACCGATATCCCTTCACGACATAACCCAATATCAGGATTTATATGAAACTCTATCTTAGTACCACCTCTCCTTACTCTCGACTTGCGCTCATCGCCGCCTTACGTAATCAAAAGAACGACCTAAAACTACAATTCGTTCTGCCGTGGGAAAATCCGACGGAACTACTAACCGTCAATCCTTTCAGCCAAATTCCTGCGCTCATTTGTGATGATGGCAACACCCTGACGGAAACCCTCATCATCATGCAATACCTTGACGACCGCGTCTTACGTGGCGGTAGCACTTGCGCTCGTGCTGCGTTTGGTTTCAGCAGTATCAACACAGCGGTCAAAGCCTATTCGCTCCAGATGCACCAACCCGCAGGTAGCATTGCGCATCCGCACATTGCTCGTGGACATGCCGCGCTTGCCCGCGCCCTACCGCATGCCCCGCAGCTGGTTCCCACATCGGATGACTGGGGACACATCATCCTAGGAAACGGACTGAACTATGTTCGTATGCGCTTACCGGAAATCTACACATCCTGTACCAGCCGTGATAACCAACAAGCCGTCGAAGCCTTCCTAACACGCGACTTCATGCGCAAAACCGACGTTAGCCAACTTGAAAAACGCCCGGCGACACCTGCTGATTTATAACCAGAAAATATTATGCAAAAACTCATCATCAATGCGCATCCTGCGCCGCATCTTGCGGCGCACTGTACCAATCAAATCGTCACCTATTTGCACGATAAACTACCAGACGCAGAAATTCTAAATCTCTATGATGCTGACATTCCCACGATTGATAGTGAAAGTTTGCCGCTCTATAGCGGTGAAAAAACGGCGACTAGCGCGCACGAACAACACATCATGGCGCGCCGAATGAAGCAGGTTACCCAATTTAAAACGGCGTCTCGAATCTTTATCGCCATGCCGTTGCATAACCTGTCCATCCCTTCCCGTCTAAAAGACTACATTGACAACATTGTCATGCCCGGGCAGACCTTCTCCTTCACCTCACAAGGCCCTCAAGGACTACTTTCCGGACATAAAGCCCTCCTATTACAAGCCAGCGGTAGCGTGTATCGTGGAAGCGCCGGCATGCATGGCGATCACAGTTACAACCTGCTGAATGCCGTACTAACTGCCTTAGGATTCCCATCGTTGGACATCATTCGCATCGAAGGAACACGACAAAGTAACATTGGAGCAGAAGCGGCACTCACGAAAGCCAAGACAGAAATAGACACCTTATTGCCGCATTTCCTCAAATAACACACTTCCTAGATTTCCCCTATGCACCACTATAAAACGGCCAAAATACGGTGTTCAACTTCACTATGACTGCCGAAAACTTACAACTGCCGACGAAGCGCTGTGATACCACGCAAAACCATATATGGCATGGCAATACAATCCGGCTAATCTCGGACTCAACATGCTACACAGCCGCATATATAACCACCATAACAAGCCATTACCCGTATTAACACGCTGCTAAACGCCCTACCACCTGATGAACAATATCCCGCAAAGCCTCTATATCCATATCCCGTGGTGCGTCCGCAAATGCCCGTATTGCGACTTCAACTCACATGCTTTGCGCGTACCCATTGACGAAGCAGCCTACGTACACCACCTCCTTACAGATCTCGTACATGACCTTGATACACGCCCAATTAGTAGCATCTTCATTGGCGGTGGCACCCCCAGTCTATTCAGCGCCGCCGCTATTGCCGCACTGTTAGACGGCATCAACCGACAAGCGACCCTAACGAATGATTGCGAAATCACCTTAGAAGCCAATCCCGGAACATTTGAACAAGCGAAATTTGCAGATTACCGTGCTGCCGGAATCAATCGGCTTTCCATAGGCATCCAAAGTTTTGATGCCGCGCAACTACAAAACCTTGGCCGTATCCACAGTAGCGAAGAAGCGGAGCGTGCCGTTGGCATTGCACAACGGGCAGGTTTCCAGCGCATCAACCTCGACCTCATGTTTGCCCTCCCACAACAAACGTCCATTGCCGCCCTTGACGACCTACGCCGTGCCGTAGCCCTCGCGCCCGAACACATCAGTTGGTACCAACTTACCCTAGAACCCAACACGGCTTTTTACGTCAACCCACCAGTGCTCCCCGACAACGACACACAAATCGACATCTATGAAGCTGGTATTGCTTACCTCAACGCTCAAGGATACCGCCAATACGAAACATCAGCTTGGACACGAGGCGCGCCCTGCCGCCACAATCTCAACTATTGGCAATACGGCGATTACCTCGGCATTGGTGCGGGCGCACATGGTAAACAAACTCACGCTGGCATCATCACGCGTCGCAGCAAATACCGCGCCCCCGCGGCCTACCAAAAAGCGAACGGTTCACACGCCAACCCTTATTGCGACCAACAGCAAACCGTTGATATAGAAGAACAGCCGTTTGAATTCATGATGAATGCGCTCAGGCTGAAAGAAGGCGTTCCTACTGCCTATTTGGAGACGCGCAGCAAACTAACCCTAAATGACATACGCCCACAGCTCACACCCTTGATTGCGCAAGGCTTACTCGAACCATCCATAGAACAGCGGCTGAAAACCACCGACCGTGGCTTTGCCTTGTTAAATAACGTGCTTGACGCATTCCTATAATGCTCTCACTTCCACTGCTTTAACGACGGGATAACAATGGACGATAAATCACAGCATAGCGGCAGGCCACTGTATAACCTTAAAAATAGCAACAAGTCTGTAATACCTTCTTAAGCGACAATTACCACCTCCCGCTTACAGATCAAATACCTAAAATCCTTCTCAGCCATTTGTTTGACAGTCGCCACCTGCCGCATCCGCTTCACATACCGTTCTTGCGCGTGTTTATTTGTTCCACCCGCGCCACCACCAAGACGCATGCAATGAGCTTACCTCGCTTACTAAAAATGAATCGCGACGCACCATCATGTATATACCAAAAAGACGACCCATCACCTCAGGCAATATCGCATCATCTCTATATCTAACAGCTAATGCGACGTTATTAACGATTAATGGTGGCGCACCCCGTTTTAGTACAGTCTGAGACCTTTGCAAAAGGACCCCAAACCGCTTTACATTACCCTGACATCCACAACTCAAACAGCATCCCCCATGAGCAGCTTCTTCCAGCAAACCGCACACGCCATGATCAACCGCCATATTGAC
>JAUMZX010000193.1 GCA_030527905.1 Cardiobacteriaceae bacterium | reverse complement strand
GTGTTGAAAAATGAATGAGTGGATGAGTTGGAGGGTTTTGCACAGGTCTCAAAATGATAAAAGCCGCATAGGCAGCTAAGAAATTCAAGATGTTCCAATCCGCTAATCTCTTTGAGATAAAAGCCGCATAGGCAGCTAAGAAAAAAATCCGCGCGCTATTGAGAAGCTAAAATCTGATAAAAGCCGCATAGGCAGCTAAGAAACTCTCCCGCCTTTCGATTCTGCTCCTCTTCTGGATAAAAGCCGCATAGGCAGCTAAGAAATAGCTTTACAGGCGTTAGGGGAAGTGGATACAGATAAAAGCCGCATAGGCAGCTAAGAAATATATAGCGTCCCGCGGGGAGGTTGTACATAAGATAAAAGCCGCATAGGCAGCTAAGAAATTCTACATAACGATCTCCGAATCTTTTTTATCGATAAAAGCCGCATAGGCAGTAACAATAAGAGCGCCTTTTATAGGCGCTCTTATTACAATTTGATAGCATTCATTGCGGTGGTTAAAGCAATCTTTCAGCTTCTAATATTTCTAATATCTCATCCGGATTGCGGTATCCCTGTATGATGAGGCCTTTCGGTGTGATGATGGCTGGGGTTCCTTGTACGCCAAATTGGCTTCCCAGTTCGTAGTGCTTTTTCACTTTGTCCACACGGGTTTCCGGCACTGCTTTTCCACCTTCTAAGTCATTCAGTGCTTGTATTTTATTTTCCGTGCTAAAAACGGTTTCCATTTGGCGCGCAATTTTGTTGTTCATGCCGTTACGAGGAAATGCTAGGTAACGTACGGTTATTCCTTTCGCATTTAGTTTTTCAATGTCTTTATGTAGTAACTGGCAGTAATGGCAGGAAGTATCAAAAAATACGGTGATGTTGTATTTCTCGTCTTTGGCTGGAAATAGGATCATTTCTTTTTGCAGCGCCTCTAATTTTGGAAGTAAGGGGCGATTACTCAGGTCAACCGGTCCTTTGTCAGTAAGTTCAACAAGGTTGCCTTGTAAATAGTATTTGCCATCTTCGCTAGCGTAGAAGATACCTTGTTCTGTAACTACGCTGCGCATGCCTGCTATCGGGCTATCGCTAATTTCTACTTGTTTCAAACCAAAATCATGTAGTTTTTTGCTTATGGTTGCATCATCTGCATGCGCCGCGCTCATCGTGATGATTGTCAGCGCAAGTAGCAGCATGTTTTTTTTCATCGTTGTTGTCCTTCTATTCATAGAGTTCGGGCTGGAAATTATAGCGTACGGTTTGTTGTGTAAGGTTATCGTTTTTTTACTGTCCTTCTCATGTTAACCGTATTCATACTTCAGCTTTTTCTATCTATCTTTTATTCCGTTTTGATGCACTTTTAGTCGTGATGTTTCATGTTAAGTGTCGGGGTGATTGATATCTATTTTTATCATTTCGTTACAACTCGTTGTTTCGATATGTTAAAATTTTAACTCTATTTATTGTGTGCATTTTCAGCGGCTTCTTTATTATTTTTCACATTTATTAAGCGTTTGTGCGCAATTAAGCCTATTTTGAGTTTTTTCTCATCTTGCGCATTTTCCTTCCTGAAAAAATGTTTGTTATTTTTCATGTTTAATGGAGTATTTATGCTACCTGCACGTATCCAAGTTTTGATTATTGGCAATGAGATTCTTAGTGGTCGCCGCCAAGATGTGCATTTTGCAAACACGCTCAGCGCTTGTAATGAGCGCGGGCTACGTTTATCCGCCGTGCATTATCTTTCTGATGATGCTGATGCGCTAGTTGCTCATTATCAAAGGGCTTTAGTTGAAAATGAGATTGTCCTTAGTTTTGGTGGAATTGGGGCTACTCCAGATGATCGGACTCGGCAAGCAGTCGCTCAAGCTTGTCATGTGCCCCTTGCTTATCATCCTGAAGGGGAACGTCTGTTATTAGAAAAATATGGACGCGATGATTTTAATACCGCAAGACGTGAATTAATTGCCTTTCCGGAGGGCGCAAGTTTAATTCCCAATCCTGTGAATAAGATTCCTGGCTTTTCTATAAACCATATTCATTGTGTTCCAGGTTTTCCGCAAATGGCACAGCCGATGATGCTCTGGGTGCTTGATCAGTATTACCATGATTTGCGACGGAAACGCTGTTATTTAGCGTTAGATGTGTTCGCTCCAGAAAGTTTACTTGCGCCCATTATGAAGGAGCTTGAAATAGCATTTCCTCAAGTTTCTATCTCAAGTCTACCGAAACTACATTTTGAAAGTGAACTTGGTTTTGATGGCGACATTGATGATTGCAAAGCGGCTTGCATAAAAACACAGCAGCTCTTAACGATGGCGAAATTAGAATGGCATGAACATGTAGCATGACATTTGAATCCAGTTTTACCCCCGTATTCTTGTAGAAAATATTAACAACTTAATCGGTAACATCATGCCTGAAATTTTCGAGACCCATTATCTTCTTGCGCCGCTTTCTCAAGCTGATAGGCAAAAGCTCATTCATCATAAACACCGCCGCCATTATCATGCTGGTAGTCTTGTTTTTACGCGCAATCAAATGGCGACGGACTTTTTCTTGGTTATTTCCGGAACAATACGCCTTTATTTTTCTTCTCCTGATGGGAAGGAAAAAACCATAAAACTATTCAGCTGCGGACAAAGTTTCGGAGAAGCGCTGATGTTCATGCAGCGCGACACGTATCCTGCCAATGCAATTGCCACAGAAGATAGCGAACTTTTGATTATTAATAACCACGAGTTCCGCGAAATTTTGCTTAATAATACCGAATTGTGTTTTGCCATCATGGGAACATTATCCGAATACGTGCAGATTCTCAGCTCGCAAATCGAAATGCTCAGTGTGTTTGATGCGCGCGCTCGCCTCCTGCATTACATCCGCACTCACATATCCGGCGAACATAAAGATGGAAAGCAATATCCATTGACGATTAACAAAAAAGACCTCGCCGAATACCTAGCCATACGTGCGGAAACGCTTTCCCGCCTTCTCAAACAACTAGAACAAGAAAAAATTCTCACTTGGGATCAGCATGGCATCACCGTACATGATTGGAAAAGTTTATATATTATTGATTGTTAATAACAAAGAATAAATAAAGAAAAATTACTAGTTCATTACGACTTGGCAGGGAAATTGCTAGTATTAATCTATTCTTTAACTTACTAACTATATAAAACATGAATAAACAAATCCGTCTTACTCTGACTAATAACGTCGGTACAATTATTGAACAATACGACATTAATACTGCAACGGATTTACCTATACAAGTTCAAGCTATTGATGGCGTTTATTACCAATTTACTGACCTCGACACTGGCATTGGTCCCGACAGTATTATCACGGAACGTGTCGACAACGACCTTCTTATCTCTTTCGACCCTGGTACTGACCTTGTCATTGAGAACTACTTCGTCCAAGGACAAGGGGCCTTAGTTGGTCTACAGGCTGACGGCGGTTTTTTTAGTTACCCTGTCACTACCGCATCTGAGCACGTACTTGCAGAAGAAATTGCTGCATCTCAGGCTTTTACTCCCGATCAGCCAACCTTAGCTCCGTTAGCTGTTCTTGGGGCAATTGGCTTAACCGTTGGCGCCATTTCTTTACTCAATGACGATGATGATGACGTTATAGGTCCTACTCCT
>JAUMZX010000192.1 GCA_030527905.1 Cardiobacteriaceae bacterium | reverse complement strand
AAGGCGGGGAATCGCCCAGATATTGGGTGGTTCAGGGATGGTGATGCAAGAAAATAAGCAGAAAACAGGCTCATTTGTGTTGAAAAATGAATGCGTGGATGAGTTGGAGGGTTTTGCACAGGTCTCAAAGCATTTTTAGCGTTAATCCTAAATTAAACAGCAGCAAATATAAATTGATAGGGTGAAACCTAAATATTTTAGTTTGTTGATGAAATAGCGAATAGTATTATAAAAATGCCTGCACATTATAAACTTAAAAAGAAGTTTTTAAGGTAGCAATAGCACCATAGTATATGAATAAAAAAATAAGCGGATTGATGTTTATAAATATTATCTAACTTATATATACGAATATATCTTATCAATTTTATTATTTGCTACATGCGAGGCATACTTTATCATCTAATGTACAAAGCGATAACTTATTTATTTTTAAAATGTGGAGGACTGACAAATGATGAGGATACAAAACGGAGTACGACGGGTATTGGGGAAAAAGATGAGTAAACATATGTTAGAACGGATAAAGAAATATATTAAGCAGGGTGCTCAAATGATTTCTGCTATATAAACCCATCATAAAGCTTATATTCTTCTTATGCTACTTCCTGTTACGGTCAATGCAGACGAATTAATTTTTGAGGGCCGTAAATATAGTTATACAGCGGATAAAAATAACGATGAAGATGCATGTGAAGGAAACAAGTATCACATAAAAGTTATAGATGGTGATAATGATGATGATAACAATATAGTAACACGCTATATAACCTATTTAAAACCTTGTAGGAATAATGGAGAGCTCAGCACGGGAGTTAAGAGCAAAAAAATAAAGATATATGGTTTTAAATCACAGGGAGAGTACGGTGAAGACGATATCGTGATTTTTTGCGGCAGTGATTATGGTCATCATACTACAGCTTATTTCTTTAATCCCTATAAGAGTGGCGACTTTTTTAGGAAGAATAGATTTTAATGTAGATGGAGGGCCATATTTTTATAGCGATGATGAATCTGGCTGGTATGCTGAATTACCGCTTAAATATCAATTACTTGATATAAACATCAGTATTTATTATGAAAAATTGCTACACATAGACGAAACATCTTATTTAGAAAATTTATTGATTACAGATCAGCCAGGCAGACATATATTAAGGCATAAAAGATACTATCAAGGAAAAATAAATGAAATTATTAACCAAGAGTCTTTCAAAGAATTAATGAAGCCTCCGGTAGACTATTTTGAAATAATAAAAATGGGGATGCTTTCTGATTTTGCATTTGATGAGAAATATACAATAAGATTTAATGATGAGAATAGAGCTTCTCCGTCAGAAATGCAAGAGATGGCATTAGTACTGATTTATTCAAATTTTATTGATGCAAAAGATATTCATTGTGAAGTAGCGAAAAACTCCCTCATGATATCTATGCGATTCTGAGTAAAGATTTTGATTTTAATATTCACTGTAACTAAGGAGAAAATACATGGCATATGATTACAAGGCTAATAAGAATTAGATGATAGAGGAAAGAGATAGCTTCTTTCGTGAATATATTTCGTATGTTATTAATGTTATTCTTTGGGTAATAAGACATTTCAATCCTAATGCAGAAAGTAATAGTAGAGCACTAGGTATATATTAAGTAGAACACCGTATATATAGTACGAACGTCGTGCCAGTGGAGATAATAATTCCTGATAGAAATGAATTGTCAGATCCAGTAGAAGTCTTTTTGAAGATTTGAGCGACTTTCGTGCACAGAGTTTGGATGCAAAGTAAGAAATAACCCTAATGGAAAAATGGATAAAAATGCGGTTGCGGCTTTAAAGTTAGTATGGCAAGAACTCGCTTATATTAAGCAGCATGACGCCACGAACCAAAACCGCATTTGGCTATCCAGATTCTAAGAAAGAAGAGGTTATTTACCGTAGTTTGAGCGAAACAATTGTTGCTGATGAATATGAAAACAGCGCTATTTGCTAGTAAGGGCTGCCGTATAAGTCATGCGCATCACTATCGCTGATTTCCACGTGGATAATTTGTCCAGCTTCTATGCCATCAACATCGCGGATATGAACAACGCCGTCAATTTCTGGTGCGTCGTAAGGCGTGCGACCTATCGCGCTTAGATTATCGCTATCGACACGATCAATGATAACTGGCAGGACTTGTCCGACTTTTTCCGCAAGCAATCGTGCACTTACAGCCTGTTGTTTTTCCATAAATGTTTGCAGGCGTGCTTGTTTTATCGTTTCTGGTATGGGGTTAGGCAAGGCATTCGCTGCTGCACCGTCAACGGGGGAATAGGCAAAGCATCCGGCTCGATTGATATTTGCTGCTTCAATGAAATTCAATAGTTGTTCAAAATCTTCGTCTTCTTCTCCGGGGAAGCCGACAATAAAGGTACTCCGAATGGCAAGATCGGGGCAGATGTCGCGCCAAGCATGAATACGTTCTAAGGTACGCTCAATATTTCCAGGGCGACGCATTACTTTTAAGATGCGCGGGCTGGCATGCTGGAAGGGAATATCAAGATACGGCAGGATTTTTCCTTCTGCCATCAGTGGAATGAGGTTATCCACATGCGGATAAGGATAAACATAATGCAGGCGAACCCAAGTGTTGAGTTTGCCTAGCTCGGAGGTCAGTTCATGAATACGCGTTTTAACTGGCTTTCCGCCCCAAAATGAGGTGCGATGTTTGATATCAGCACCATAAGCAGAGGTATCTTGCGAAACGACAAGTAATTCTTTTACGCCGCCGTTAACGAGATTCTTCGCTTCCTCCAGCACTTGTCCGGCAGGACGACTGACTAATCGCCCGCGTAGATCTGGAATAATGCAGAAGCTACAGTGGTGATCACAGCCTTCTGCGATTTTTAGGTAGGCGTAATGGCGCGGCGTGAGTTTTAAGCCGGCAGGCGGAATCAGATCCAGATAAGGGTTGTGCGCCGGTTTTGGGAGGTGGTCGTGTACGGCGCCCATCACAGCTTCGTATGCCTGTGGTCCGGAGATGGCGAGCACATCAGGATGTAGGTCGCGAATCATATCGGGTTTGACACCTAAGCAACCGGTTACTATCACTTTTCCATTTTGTCGTAGGGCTTCGCCAATCGTGTCTAGAGATTCGGCGACCGCTTCGTCAATAAAGCCGCAGGTATTCACGATAACCAGATCGGCTGCATCGTATTTGTCGGTGATCGCGTAACCGTCGGCGCTGATTTGCGTCAGGATGCGCTCGGAATCAACAAGTGCTTTAGGGCAGCCAAGGCTGATGAAGCCCACGGTGGGGCGGGGGGATATATGACTCATGATGATGTTTTCTTTATTGGTGGAATAATGCAAATTGTATAACTGCTGCGGTACACATGCTAGAGACAGAAAGGGGTTCTGTCTGTTTTTAGCGGGCATGACCAGTATATTTTGCGTGGTACGGTTTTAATCCTGTGTGGATAAGCGCAATATCTTGCTTCTTGCTTCTTGTCTAAAATAGGCGATGGATGTTGATAAAAAACGCTTTGTTTCCATGATATGAATGCGACATTAAGCAAGCGCTCTTAAGCGGTAATACGGCTTTGCTTTGAGTTAGGCCGCATATAAAACCTGAGACCTGTGCAAAACCCTCCATCTCATCCACTCATTCATTTTTCAACACAA
>JAUMZX010000191.1:2164-3742 GCA_030527905.1 Cardiobacteriaceae bacterium | reverse complement strand
CATGGGGATGTTGTTTGAGTTGTGGATGTCGGGGTAATGTAAAGCGGTTTGGGGGGGCAAAGGTCTCAATACACCTTCCGTTTGTGTCATATAGATATTCTCTCCGCGGTCTAACGATAACCTCAATTCGGCTACTTTAGACCTCGCATCGCGCAGAGAGACAGCAGGATATTTTCCCAAGGTCATGTCACGGCGTTTTCCAGCTACTTGATAGCGGAAAACCCATGTCATAGCCCCACTGGGCCAAACGGATAAGGCTAAGCCATCAATATCTTGGACACGGTATCGGGTGGATTGCGGCCGGAGCCGCTTAATTTGTGAGTCGGTAAGCATAAGTGTGGGCGGTAAAGGTGGATTGATTTACAGCCCACATTCTGTCTCGGAATTAGGTGGATTATTGAGGATTAGTACGGAAAGGGAAACGCAAAAATATTTATTTGTTTTAGTTATTTATGGAGTTATACGGAGTACTAGGGATTAGCCATGAATGCCCCCGAGAGGAATTGAACCTCCAACCTTTCCCTTAGGAGGGGAACGCTCTATCCAATTGAGCTACGGGGACAAATTTAAAGAATTGAGTTCGCCGATAAGCCGGGTTCTGTCGAGGGCAATCATTCATCTGCGATATTTGTTGCCAAATACCTGTAGCAACCTACCCGGAATCACGACGGGCCGTCGCAATGATTCCCTATTTGGTCTTGCTCCGAGTGGGGTTTACCCTGCCAAGGCTGTTACCAGTCTTGCGGTGCGCTCTTACCGCACCATTTCACCCTTACCTGCACAAGCAGGCGGTATATTTTCTGTGGCACTTTCCGTCGGCTCACGCCGCCCGGGTGTTACCCGGCACTTCGCCCTTTGGAGCCCGGACTTTCCTCCATCTGCATTGCAAACAGCGATTGCCTAGCAAACTCAAGGCGCGGATTGTAGGGGGTTCACGAGAGAGTTGCAAGTATGAATCCCTATCCTTACAATGCTGGCAGGTATTTGAGAATAGGAGTTTCATTATGGTTGGTTGGATTATCCTTGCTATTATTGTTCTGGTTGTTATCACAGCAGTCAGTATTTATAACCGTTTGGTCAATAAGCGTAATGAAGTTAAAAATGCTTTTGCCCAAATTGATGTGCAGCTTACTCGCCGTTATGAACTTATTCCCAATTTGGTAGAAATTGCGCGCAAGTATCTACAACATGAACAGGAAACGCTCACGGCTGTTATTTCCGCCCGTAATCATGCAGCCAATGCTCTTAAAAATGCAGAGGGGGGCGGTAGTACAGGATTGGACGCACTAGCAACCGCAGAACAAGCACTGGGGGCTCGATTAGGCGGGTTGTACGCTACTTTTGAGAATTACCCTGACCTAAAGGCAGATAATCAACTTGCCGCCTTGCGTGAAGAGATATCATCAACAGAAAACCGCGTAGCTTTTTCGCGCCAATATTTTAATGATAGTGTGACGGAATATAACAATGCGGTTGAACAATTTCCTGCCAGTATTATTGCAGGGCTTTTTGCATTCCGCGCTTCCGAATTATTGGAATTTGACGATATTGAAGAAAAACGCCAACCCGTCAATATCA
>JAUMZX010000191.1:0-2154 GCA_030527905.1 Cardiobacteriaceae bacterium | reverse complement strand
TGAGCGGCATCAGCAAGCGGATACAACCAGTAACCGCTTGCAATTTGCATTCTGGTTGAGTGCTATCGCCAGTTATTTCACCTACAGTCTCGCTTGTGCCCTGATGTTGTTCGGCATTGCGCCCTTTATGGTTGCTTATGCTCAAGAAGGAGCTGTCAGCAAATATATCATCATTAGCCTAATCTTTGGTTTGATCCCTACGGCTATCATGCTGAATGGTTATGCGGATATGCGGCGTAAAATGCAGGGATTAAGTGCTGCAGAACAAGCACGCAGTCTTGGCGCCGAACCAACCGGAAATCGTAACGCTCGAGACCGCCTTTTTACTAACATCGTGGCAGAAATGAGCGCTGCATCGGGCAATCCTGTACCCGAAACATTTGTTTTACGCAAAGACGACAGTATCAATGCCTTCATCCTCGGAGGGAAAGACGATACGCTTGCACTTACGGTCAGCCAAGGCGCACTAAACAGCCTCACACGCGATGAATTGCAAGCCGTTATTGCACACGAATATGGCCATATTGAAAACGGCGATCTTGCTATTTATAGCCGTCTCACCGCGATGGTATATGGTTATTATCTCATCAGCGAATGGGAAAATATTCAGGAACGCATACGTACCGCCCCAGAAGCCAATTTATTCAATTTTGGTGCCATTTTTAGTAGTGATAACGAACATAGCTTTTTTAAAGGCATTCTCTCAACTTTTGGTTTTATCCTTTATATCTATGGACGGATTCTGCAAGCGGCGTTTTCTCGCCAACGAGAAAAAATGGCCGATGCGCGTGCCGTACAATACACGCGTAATCCCCAGGCATTGATTGGTGCCTTAAAAAAAGCCTTTGCACTACAACATGATGGCGTCCGTCTATTGCGTCCACCACTTGACCGTGCCCATATTTACTTTATTTATTATCAGAGTTCTCAGAACAGCCTATTGCGCACCCACCCTCCATTAGCAGAACGTATTGCCGACTGGGGAGGAGGTAGCGTTAGTGCTCAGGAGCTGGACGCTATCCTTTTTGACATACAGGAACATAACAGGGATAACTACGAAACAAATCCTAAAGAACGCGGCAAAAGTGCTTTAAGTAGCAATGCTTCCTACCCACTAATCAGCCTAGACCGCATTCTGAGCACGCAGACTTTCCCCGTACCCGTAGATCCGGGGGCAGCCTTAATAGCCTTATTTATTTATCACAGCGGTGCCAACCCCTTTGATATCGAACAGAACAAAGTTATCCCTGTTGAAACACTGGATGCTGCCCGGAATGCATTGAATACAATTGAATATACGGCACCACTCGCGCAAATTCCTTTACTTCAGCACCTCACACAAGCAACCGCGCAACTAGATGATGCCCAA
This sequence comes from Cardiobacteriaceae bacterium, assembly GCA_030527905.1. GTDB lineage: Bacteria > Pseudomonadota > Gammaproteobacteria > Cardiobacteriales > Cardiobacteriaceae > Cardiobacterium. The sequence goes on along the minus strand of JAUMZX010000191.1, from coordinate 785 downwards.
AAGCATACGCTTGACCGATATATCAAAAACCTCATCAAACTAGACAAGCATTTTACGCGTTATGAACTTACCGCTTACATCTGTTGGCGCGCGGTGCTCCATCAACAACAAAACGAGCATGACTATCGGGCCCATAGTGACGCCATCATTTATCTATACAACTATCTTGTCAGCGACGACCCTGATGACGATCAACCTGAAAAAACCTACCAGCAACTTATCAGCAATAGCCTTCCAATTACCTCGCCTCCCTACACGGTTCTTGATATTCATGACAACCAAAGCAGCTTACAACTCTGTCGCCATCTTGACCAATTACATCGCCTATCAACCGCCTATCGCCAGCCTATACTAAACGCCATCAACGATTACTATAATAAAAAACAGCAAATTACACTTAGTCAGGCATATTTACGTTTTGCATTGCAACAAACCTTAGCTTGAGTTTCTCTTTCCTTTACCTCAAAACTTTTGATTTTTTGTAGCGTAAAAATACGACTACGCTACAAAACCACTACGAAATATTCTCATGAAGCAATGAATATTGTGTGTACTCGTATCCAACGATTGGTGGATACTTTCCTAACTTTTTTCAGCGCAACAAAAAACAATCGACAGACGTATCCACCTGAAATGAAAAAGACGATTGCAAATACCCCCCCTTAAACGACAAAAAACACACTTGTACCAAGCAACACACAGAAAAATGGAGTGTTGCACTCACCAGATTAATAATTTGAGACCTTTGCAAAAGGTCCCCAAACCGCTTACATTACCCCGACATC
>JAUMZX010000190.1:2259-3780 GCA_030527905.1 Cardiobacteriaceae bacterium | reverse complement strand
TTCATCCTTCGGACCGGGTCATATGTGGGCCTGTTATACAGCCATTTAATGGCACAGACACTTTTACAACGCCGTCTATTCTCTCAGATGCTCCAATGCAACGCAAGCAGAGCCCCTAGATGTAATTAAAAACACTTATATGACCCGAGGTTTCTTCCTGAGTGAGTAGCACCTTCGGTGCCGCATGCTACAGAACCTCCGTTCGTGCCCCTAAACACCTTTCCACCAAATCTTTAGGTTCGCACCATCTTCACGGTTCCAAAGATTTCTTCTCCTAAAGCACATGACAATAAGAAAGCTATAAAACATGCCAAAGAATATAAAAAGCATCATATAATCACTATTAAACTGCATCAAATATGCAGCTCGCTCAGAAATCTTCAAAGTTTTCTCAGCGAGCTTTATAGCATTTATACCCCAAAACATACTGACCAGCTGTATGAATTCAACTAAGGTTAAGGTAATGCCGCGTTACTCTCAAAGGAGAACACCATGCCAAAACCTACACAGCAGCTCCCTACCCCACCCGATCCCACTAACCCACACCATCACCAAGTACCACCGCAACAGGCACAGCCTACCATCTCTGCACCGCCGCAGAACCCCCACGAAGCACCGAATCAGCCGCAGAACCTGCCAGGGTACACACACTACCAACAGCCACAACCAACACTGAACCACAACACCTACGCGCCCTACCTAGAGCAGCCCACCTACACCGGTTACACCGGGACACAGCAAAACCGAAAAACAGAAGACCTGCTACTTAACATCCTGCTCTACCTGGGGTCACTACTACTTATTGGATCCGCCGCGCTCTTTATTACCTCTGTCGGCAGCGCCCCCGTGCGTGTTGGCGCCCTAGCCCTAGGCAGCATCATCTTTTACACCGCCGGGCTGATCACGCACTATACCGTTCAACGCATCCGTATCGCCTCATACTCGTTCACCGCCACCGGCCTGGCGCTACTGCCGCTCACCGGCATCGCAGCCCTACAGATATGGGATGACGGGCGTATGCTCTGGCTCATCACCTCGCTCATCGGCACCCTCGCGATCGTGATCGCCTGCTTTACCATGCGCAACCGCATCATTGCCTATCTGCTGGTCTCATTCTTCATTTCAGATACCCTAGCCGCCACCCGTGTAGCCGAGCTACCGTTCGTGTGGTACTTCCTCTGCCTGACCATACTGGCAACTATCCTTAGCCTGCTAGTACACCTGAACGCAAAACTGGTTCCCGCAGGGCTGCGCGAAGGTCTGGTGGAATCCTCCCGTATCTTTGTTCCAGTCACCGCCGCAGTGGTGTTCTTCTTTGTCTCAAACATGCCGCTGGTACAAACCGGAATGGTGTTCACCATCATGAGCGTGCACGCCGGCGTGTTCTTCGCCCTTGAGAAAAAACTCGACTACTATGTGCAGCTGCGCATCTACCCCCTGCTAGCTACCGCCTACTTCTGCGCTCACCTACATAACCTGCCGCTAGCAACCTCGTTATTCTTCACCACCGTCATCATCACT
>JAUMZX010000190.1:0-2249 GCA_030527905.1 Cardiobacteriaceae bacterium | reverse complement strand
TACACCCGCTCCAGTGTGCAACCCCTCATTGATACGATCATTAGCCTGAGCGTAGCTGGATGCGCACATATCTGCGCAACTCTCGTGCTCGCAGCCTACAGCCCCTCCTTTGGACGGCACGATACTGTGCAGCGCCTACTGCCCTACTTCACCGGCCGTAACGACACGGGCACCCTGCCCGACGCATGGGTTCTTGGGGTACTGTTCTTAGTTGCCCTGCTTGCCTATTGGCGGCAGCTGACCCCGCCCATGCTGCTACCGACCCTCTACAGTTCGGCTGCAATCATAGCAATACTGCTCATGGCGCTATCCCACGGGGCGTTCTACGTATGCTTCGCAGTTATCCCTCTAGCGCTGCTACTAAAAACAAAACAGCAGGTGCCGCCGTTCTACATCGCTTTGGGGGTAAAACTTAGCCTCTTTATTGGGATTATGAACCTGATCTATACGGTGCTCCCAGATTTTGGGTGGCGCGCAATCATCATGCTCACCGCCGCTATCGCCGTAGCTTTCGGCCTGCTCAACGCCGCGCTACTCACGGTCGGTTCCATGACGAAAACGCACCACCGTGTTATCGAAACCAGCGTGTACACCCTAGTTGCAACTGCGCTGATGCTGCTGCGCTCCTTCATGAGCTTTAGCTACTCCACCGAGGCAGAAACTATTATCAACACCAGCTTGTACGGGGCTGCCATCATCGGGCTGCTGATGCTTTGCGTGTGGATGATGCGCCTGGCCGGCTCTACCGGTCATATCGCTATCAGCTCCCGCTGGGCTGTGGGCATCGGGCTATTTACCGCCGGTGTTGGTACCCTTAACATTGCAGACTACTACCTGGTGGCCACCGCAATTCTTGTGCTCGCCGCCGCCACACTTGCAGCTCTAGCTTTTACCATGTTCCCGGCTCACAGCGGCGCACGCACCCTCTTAGTTGCTGTTGCCCGCGCGCCCATCTTCTGGGTCGTGGTAGTGCTCGCGGCATCCGAAACCATCACCACAGAGGGGTCCTTACTGCTGCTTTCTGGGGTTAGCCTGCTGCTAGGTGCCCTCAGCGCGTTGCTGTACCGCGCCGGTGGAAACCCCGCCGAGCTTATCACCCTACAGGCTTTCTTCTACGTGTGCTGCGTCCCCGCGCTGGTGGCCACCTTCTGGGCAGGACACAACCACCCGTTCGCCGCCATCCTGTGCCCTCTGGCTGTGGCGCTCCTGTGGGTAGCGGGCGAATGGGCTCACGCCTTGCACCTGCGCATTAGCGCCGCGATCGCCCTTATAGCAACCTTTGTAAACACTGCTTCTGAGTTGGTGCACCCGGTGCATATTTTCACGCGCAGTCATTATTTGGAACAGGCCGGTAACAACTGGTTCGTGCCCGATGCTCCCACCGTTTTCGGGATCAGCACCGCACTCGCCGTAGTGGTGCTGTACCTGGGAAAAATTTTTCTTCCTATTGAGATTCCCGGCTCGTCTTCAGCGCGACCAAATGTTCAGGTAGCTGTTACCAACAACCCGCCGCAATACCTCACACTACCGATGCACGGGCCGCTACCGAACCCCGCACCGCACCGCGCGCCGCAACGCGGCACGCTCCTAGAACGCACGTACGCGGCAGCCAACAGGCCAATCATGATTCCCGGCATAGTGATACTCACGCTGTACTCGGTTGCCTCTATGGCATCCCATAATACGGTGGTAAGCGCACTGCTTCTAGCGCTGACCGTCCTATCCCTCGCCACGATCGTTACACAACGCAGCTTGCACATGGTGCTGGTGCTCAGCATAGTGATGTTTGTTGGGCGGTTCCTGCTCACCTTCGATTCCGACTTACTCATAAACGCCCTAGAGTTCTCAGCTTTGATCACCCTGGCGCTCACACTCGCTACGGTGCTGCAGAATATAATGGCCAAGCTGCCAGCACGATCCGGGGTTCTGCCGGTGGGGTTATTCATCTCCTTCGGTATTCAGTGCCTAGTGACCCTGCTGATCTGGTCTTGGCATATCAGCGTTGTTCAAGGAACTGTGGTGCTCTTTTTGAGTCTGCTGGTGACCGTGTTAGCTGCGGTGCTGGTCGATAAAGTCTGGGCTATTATCGGTGCCGCCCTGGTAACCATCGACCTGGCTATTATGCTGGGCGGGCTCAACCCGCTGGTGCTTATGATTATTGCCGTGCTGCTAATAGCCGGTGTGGTGTGGCGCCTGCTAACCCGCGATAAGAACAACCCGGACGCACCGAATGGGGCGCCGGTGCCCCC
>JAUMZX010000189.1:579-3849 GCA_030527905.1 Cardiobacteriaceae bacterium | reverse complement strand
CAGCCCCAACCAAATGGAATGTTCCAAACCGTCATCATAATGCGTAAAAGCACTGCCTGTGTTATACGGCGGGTCGATAAAAACACACTTAACTTTACCTGCAAACTCCTGCTCCAACGCTTTTAATGCCAATAAGTTATCACCAAAAATCAATCGATTATCAAACAACGCATTTTCCGACCGTACTTTGGCATGATACGACTTCTCCGCATCCTCCAACAAAATCCGTGCTTCTAGTTTCGGGCGTTTGTCTTTGCCGATCCAGGTTAGTTCTAGTTTTTGGTTTTTCATAATTTATCTCTTCATATCTCTCAAGATTCGTTTGTAACGTTGCTCAAACGCTTTTTCACCGCCTTCCATAATTTCACATATTTTAGATCTAATTGATCTTTCCTGAAGTCCGCCCGCAACATTATTCACTATCTGCCCACCAATAAACTCCATAGGCATCACCAGATCAGCATCACCATTTACGACAATGTTAGCATTATGAGTAATAACAATAAGCTGTCTTCTATTTTTATTGTTTCTCAACTGGGTAACTACCAATTCAGATACCAGTGCATTATCCAAATCATCTTCTGGTTGATCCATCAATAAAGGTTCATCACCATGAGCTAATAAAAAAGATAGCATTGCAGCTGTTCTTTGCCCTGCTGATGCTTGTTGTAGACTTTGAAATGAGCTATTTTTATCTCGTCTATATTGAATATCAACCAAATCTTCAGGATACCATGAAGCTAATCGATCAAATACTACAGAAGATTCCTCTGTTTTTAGTGCTTTTAACTTATTTATAAATTTTCCATTTAATTTTGTATTTAGTACTTGTTCACTCTTCTCTTCAAGAGATAATTTGATTTCTTGCAACCGCTCGAATACAGACGATGCTAGTTTAGGATTAATGAAATCCCAAAGCATACCGCATGGTTCAGATGGATTATCATCTGTTTCACTATATATTTCTTTAACAAATCCATTCTCAATACGGAGAATATCTCTTAATGTAACCTCTCCTGATCCAATGTCAGATATGGCATTTAAAGTAATCTTCAAGTTTGGGATATTTTTTAGAACTCCATCTAAAAAATCTTGCCGTAATTTAGTTAAATTTTTTCGTTCTAGATCTAATTCAACTTGTGCACTATTCACAGCCTCCCGAGATTGCTCTAATTCAGTATTACAAGCATCAATTTCATCCAGCTGCTTTCTCAACGTTTCTGCATTTCCTGTTGCTTTTGTAGCCTCTTCTGCATTTGAAATTCCTTGATTTTTTAGGTCTTCAACAATACTCTCATACTTATCTATATAACTTTGATTTTCTAAATACCAAGTACTAGATTGATTATTATCCTTCGCAGTATTTAGCTCTTGCTCCATAGTATTTATCAAGGTTTCAATCTCTTTGAAAGACCTTGAAATTTTTTCAGACAACCTTATTACATTCTGTTCTTCAGATTTTTCACTGTCGGTCGATACTTCAAAATCTGATAAACTCATCTGGTTTAGCACACGAGCATTATCTACTCCTTGTTTCATAGATTGAATATAATTTTCCAATTGCTCAAAAAAGCCTTTTATTGTTTGTTCCTGTTTTCTTGCTCTTTGATAAGCTCTAAAGGCTTCTCCATAGTCTGAAGATAAAAATACTCTAGCTTTACGAGATGCTTCCTTATACTGTAGTTCTATAGCTGGCTTTTGAACAATTTTTTGCTCTAATATCCGAACTTTTTCTCTTGCTGACCTTAGACGATCCTGTTTTTCTGCGAAGCTTCTTTCCCAAGTTTTTTTCTTATCTTCCAAAACATCATCAATATATTGAATTAAATGCTGAGGATTATCTGCCAATGAAAGAATTTGTTTTTGGCTAAAAATTTTTACAGGAAAATTACTTCGAGCTTGTTCTTCTGTTAGTTGAGTATCTTGCCAGTCATTACCTTCCCATCTTTTGACAGATACAGTAAACTGACCGGCTATTCCTTTTACCCAGCAATACTCAAAACGTTCCTCTAAATCTCCATCCCCTTTTGATACCTCAACAACAATTTTAGAATCATGAAGCATCATTCCTGGTAAATGACGACCGGTTTTTTCTTTTTTAAAATTTTCAATATATTGTTTCAATGACCCATCTGCATTTTCCGCCAATAGCTCATTATCCCTCGCCAAACCCAAACGTAAGCACTCCAATACTGAAGACTTTCCGCTTCCTCTACCACCTATTAATGCATTGTAACTAGGGTTAAAATGAATAATTAATGGTTCTTTTTGACGTAGTCTCAATTTTTCAATTGTAATTTTTTTAATTTTTGAATGATTTAATTCTTGAGAATAATCTGGGTATTCGTCACTACGCTTAATAGAAGATTCTGGATCAAGCAGGGCTAACTTTAGCCCCTCAATAGAGGGGTTAGACATTTTAATCCAAGTGTAGCCACGAGCAATTGTACTAGGTTCATGACTGTCGGAACCTAAGACTGAAGCCAAATGAGAAAGATTTTCAGTATATTCATTAAGTAATGAGTTATTAGAATCAATAATTTCAACCGCATCTAACAAATTAAAGATAGCTTCTAAGGTATGATGATCTGTTATAGAACACAAAAGTCCTTTGGGCTGATCTATATGAGCAGCACAAGCAATTCCACCAGCTTCTTGAATAATAGGGATTATGTCTTGAATACTTTTCCTAGTCACGCCATCACTATCTCCCCGTGTGCCAGTATATCCAACACTCCCTAAAATAGCGTCAATATCTGAACCTTCTTTACTAGGATCTAAAATCGCAAGCAAATGCACTCCGCTGCTACACGATAATTCTACGCCAGGGAAAATGGCCATATTTTTCCATGTTGAATTATCTTCCTGCTTCAGTTGAACTAGTTCATTCTTAAGTTTATCTATCCAGCTAGCAGAATTATGATCAGTAACAACAATGCACTGAATACCTTTATTTTTGTAATCCTCTAACCATTGTCTAGGGCTTAAATCTTTATTCCCCCTATAATCCAACGATGCTGGTGTATGATTATGGAAATCAAATTTCCACCACTTAGAACCTGGATATTCATTCATTATTTTATCTCCCATTCAATCACAAACAATTCTTTCTCTGTCACTTTTTGCTGCAACTCCGCTTCTAATTCATCAATTAAGCGGTTACGTTCTGCTTCGATATTATCTTGCCGTTCATATAGCTCACGGCGTAGCTTATTTCGCTTTTGTTCCAATTCTCGCTGTTTTTTCTGCCAACTCAGTTTCTCTTCTAAA
>JAUMZX010000189.1:0-491 GCA_030527905.1 Cardiobacteriaceae bacterium | reverse complement strand
TAAGTCGTCTGCCCAGTCTTCCAGCTTTTTCACTTCTTGTTCAAAATAGCCTAGGTTGCGCTCATTAATTTGCTTGAGTAAATTTTGCTTCCTTTGTTGGATGTTCTCTTCTAAGGCTGTCTGAAAAAGGTTGTTGCTCATTTCACCCGCTAATGTTGCCGGTAATTGCAATAGTTTTTCAGGATCTTCTTCTTGTAAGATGGTTCCATCAGATGTAATCGCAGCCAATAAACTGTAGGAAGTCGGAGCGTTGTTTACATTTTTGAGATTTGTTTGCTTTTATTTTTTGCATAAAGGATTTTTTAGGAATTTTTAGCTACCATCAAGAACCATGCGACTTTGTCGTGCCTTTGGCATTCTTGACAATAGCTAAAAATGTCCAAAATTGGGCATCCATGCAAAAAGAAAAGTGTAAACAACGCGATTAATTCTTACAAATAAACAATGTTCTTCACGATTACCCAAGGCTTCGACAGTTAATAGTTTCAAAA
>JAUMZX010000188.1 GCA_030527905.1 Cardiobacteriaceae bacterium | reverse complement strand
AGCAGCTTAAAACTCTGCGATTTTGGTGTGGTTTTCTGGGCTAATCTAATACAGCTCCTAAAATAAATCTTTTATAGAAAAATTTATTTAGGATGCACCATTTCTTCCGGTTTTACTAACGCATCAAATTCTTCGCCACTAAGCAAACCCAGCTCTATTGCCGTATCACGTAGTGATTTGTCATTCTTATAAGCCGTCTTAGCTACTTTTGCTGCATTTTCGTAACCAATTTTACGATTTAGGGCCGTTACTAACATCAATGAATGATGGAGGAAATAATCAATTTTTTCTGGTACAGGCTCAATTCCAACTGCACAATTATCATTAAAACTATTACAAGCATCGCCAAGCAAACGAATAGATTGTAATAAATTATATGCAATAACTGGCATATATACATTCAATTCAAAATTTCCAGCAGCCCCTGCAAAATTAATGGTGACATCATTTCCAAATACCTGACAACAGACCATTGACAAGGCTTCGCATTGGGTTGGATTGACTTTCCCAGGCATAATGGATGAGCCTGGTTCATTTTCTGGGATTTTAATTTCTCCTAGACCACAACGAGGGCCGCTCGCTAACCAACGAATATCATTAGCAATCTTATTAAGGCTAGCAGCAAGCGTTTTTAATGCACCAGAGGCATACACTGCTGCATCGCGACCTCCTAGAGCCTCAAATTTATTAGGCGCTGTTACGAAAGATAGCCCTGATAACTCTGCTAATCTAGTAGCGACTTTTACCGCAAAATCGGGATGGCTATTGAGCCCAGTACCAACTGCAGTTCCGCCAAGCGGTAATTCGTATAATCCTTGCAATGCATCCTGTAAGCGAGCAAGACCATGATCTAGTTGCGATACATAGCCAGAAAACTCTTGTCCTAATGTTAGAGGCGTTGCATCCTGTAAATGCGTGCGACCAATTTTAACAATATGAGCAAATTTCTTAGCCTTACTATCCAAAGTATTGCGTAATTTTTTCACTGCAGGAATAAGTAATCTATTGATTTCTTGAGCTGCTGCAACATGAATTGCTGTAGGAAAGCTATCATTGGTAGATTGGGCATGATTAACATGGTCATTAGGGTGCACAGGTTTATAAGCGGCTAATCCGGTTCCTGCAATTTCATTCGCACGATTTGCAAGTACCTCATTCATATTCATATTAGATTGCGTACCAGAGCCCGTTTGCCAGACGACTAACGGAAATTGATTATCCAGCTTACCTTCCAAAACATCATCTGCAGCTTTTACAATTAAATCTGCCTGCTCTTTTTGGATGCGTTCTAAAGCCGCATTTGTTTGTGCCGATGCTTTTTTAACAAGAGCCATTGCATAAATAACGGGTTTAGGTAACGTTTCACCACCAATTTTGAAGTTTTGATAACTGCGTTGGGTTTGAGCGCCCCAATACGCATCATTAGGAACCTGAACTTCTCCCATCGTATCGTGCTCAGTACGTGTTGTCATTGTGTTTACCTCGTGTTGAAAACTTTGGTTATTATAAACCTATTTGATGTTTTATTGGCGTGCGAACCGGCAAAGGCAAGGACGGCGGTGAGTCATTTCTTCATGGTTTTCTCCAGTTGTTAATAATGGCGGGGATTATATAGCGTGAAATTTACCCGTGCCGAACGGATGGCTCAAAGCCCTATTTTGTCAAGCCATGCCGCCATCACTGCCGCTAAACCGTGCGGATTTTCCCATGACATGCTGTGTCCGGCGTGCGGGACGATGGCGCTGTCAATGCCGTGCGTGGCGAAACGAGCGATATCTTCGTCCGGCAGACTGTGCTCGCTGACGATGAAAAGACGCGGCGCATCCAGCGCCAGAAAAAGCTCCATCCATGACGGCGTAACCCCGTCTACTAGGCTTTTTGCCGCGCGCCAGATCGCGTGCGGCGCGCTACGCTGCAAACAGCCCGCCCACGCCGTACCGTCCGTAGCAACCATGTGTGCATGCCCGCGCACGACAAACTCTGTTTCGCTTTGCGCGATGATTTGCCGGCTGAAAAAGCCACCGCCCGCGTGAAAATTGCTTTCCGAAAGTAGCAGGGCGGCGATACGCGCGGGCATACGACTCGCCGCTTCGATGGCAATGCTGCCGCCCATGCTGTGGCCGTATAGGATAAAGCGTTGCAAATCAAGGTGTTCCGCTAATTCAACCAGCACTTGTGCCTGCGCCGTGGTGCTGTAGGAAAAATCCGATGGCCAATCGCTGAATCCGCTGCCCGGGCGGTCGGGCAGAATCGCGCGCCGCCCGCCCCACGTCGCGTCCAGCACCACGAGCGGATATTCGTAAGACGCTGCGCAGCCCAGCCCGTGGACAAACAGGCAAGGCAAACCATGACCGGGGAAATCATGAAAACGGATATAGCATTGCGCGCTCGCGGAATAAAAGGATTGCATGTCAATTCTCCAATATTTAAGAAGGCGGAAATGGGGCGTTATTTTGCCGCCGATCGCGGCCTGGATGCGGCTGATCGCGTCGATATGCATGATTTGGTGATAGGGGACGAAGGCGGCTTCGAAAGCACGCAGTATGTGGGAAAATATGCGGAGGCACAAGTGTACTGCGTGGAAAAGCGCGCCACCCGTCCTCATCCTACTTTGCAGGTGGAAAAAAGCATATGCTTGGAGCTCGCGCTCTCTGGCGAACACCCAAGGTTATGTTTAGAATGAAACGATACTATTACAGGGAATAACACAATTATGTTAATTATTACAGGCTTAGCAGGCGCAGGAAAAACCATTGCACTTGATACACTTGAAGACCTTGGTTATTACTGCATTGATAATCTTCCGAGTGCGTTATTAAATAGTTTAGTACATGATTTTGCTCATAAACAACCACAGCCAGTTGCAGTTGCGATGGACTCTCGCAATGCGGCTGATCTTGCAACTTTACCGGAAAAAATTCGGAAACTAAGACAAGAAGCAGACATTCAAGTCCTCTTTCTCACTGCAGATACAGATGCATTAGTAAGACGCTATAGCGAGACTCGTCGTCCACACCCGTTACATATACAGACGGAACAGACGCGTTTTCTACCAGAAGCGATTGAATATGAACGACAGCTACTCAATTCCCTAATGAATCTGGCTGATATCATTCTTGATACCAGTAGTTATAGCGTTTATCAATTTAAAGATAAGCTAAGAACAATTTTAGGTGATATTGAACCCTCGTTAATTATCACCTTACAATCTTTCGGATTTAAGAATGGCACACCAATCAATGCTGACTTCCTATTTGACGTTCGTTTCCTTCCAAACCCTTATTGGGAACCGGAAATACGTGCCTACAATGGAAACGATAGGCCTATTATTGAGTTTTTCGAGCGTTTCGATAGCCCGTATCAATTTATTAATGATACTGCCAACTATCTAAGACGTTGGCTTCCAACCTTCATATATGAAAGTCACCGCGCCTATCTTACCATTGGCATAGGCTGCACCGGAGGCCAACATCGTAGTGTATATGTTACCGAGCAAATCGGTAGAATTCTAAAACCAGATTTTCCTAACCTATATATAGAACATCGTGATTGTAAGGAACATATATAGAAATGTACTGTTTTTGATCATATATAGATAAGCTTGAGACCTGTGCAAAACCCTCCAACTCATCCACGCATTCATTTTTCAACACAAATGAGCCTGTTTTCTGCTCATCTTCTTGCATCATCATCCCTGAAATACCCAATATCTGGGCGATTCCCCGCTTTGAGCAGGTTTACACAGATGGCTTTCAGATGACTTTGTGCTGCTACTTTCACCCATCCAAAGTAGCGCGCCCGTTTGTGGCAAAACCTGCGGTGCAAGGTGCCAAAGCTTTGTTCTATGACGTAGCGGGTTTTGCTGAGTCGTTTGTTGCGCGCCCGTTCTGCTTGCGCCAAGGATCTTCCCCGCTTGCCTTTGCGCATGATG
>JAUMZX010000187.1 GCA_030527905.1 Cardiobacteriaceae bacterium | reverse complement strand
ATCAATATCCTGTGCAGTATATATATTAATCAAAGTACCTTGGTTGATTGTAACTGTATTTGGTCTCGAATCATTACGCTCTAGTTGTTTAATTGCCATCTGTTTTAAAGTATTTGCCGTTTCACTTTCATACGGATTAGTAACAGTAGTATCATTATTCGTTACCGTTTGCCCATTCGGCCCATACTCAGCAGCAGCATATTTAAAAACATCTGATATCATGCTAATAAGAAGAGCCGAAGCCAAACGCGACTGCCAATGAGTTCGAAAATCTCCAACGTGACCTGCCGCACCCAAATTGTCCACACCAGGTGATCGTAATGTAATATCCAATCCATCGGGTGTAATGATTCTATCCCACATAACAGCCAAGCGAGGACTTACAGGGTTCGTTGAACCATATTGCCCCATAACTTTAGAGCCTTTTGGAATCAACGAATATTGCCCATTGGCCGAATATACCGGCTCAGTGATAATACAAGAAGTAAACCCAGAAACGTCAGAAATAATTTTTGTTTCCAAGACACAACGCAGATAAGTTCCCTGAACTAATAGCTTATCGCGATTGGGCAAAGCACGAACCATTGCTGTACCGGCCTGTTTACCACCAATCTCACCATTGTCTTCTACAAATTTTGCTGTTCCGCCCCCACTATCATTCCTATTATTCTGTTGGCTCGCCAACTGTTCTGCTACTATTGGGGGTATTTGAGGATAAACAGGCTGCTGCTCATAATTTTTGGTGTGCACTGGAGAAGATGTAGTAACAATGTTTAGTGGTTGATCACGCTCCTCTCTCGGTCGGGAAGTAGTACTGCTTGCCAACGGCACAGGAGAAGCAGCAGGAACTTCAGAAATGTCTGGAGGTAAATCAGGCACTGTAACCACCTCTGCCCTTTCAGTCTTCTGCTCCTCCTCAGGTTCTTGCAACATTTGATATATAAAGATCATCAGTCCAATCACACCCAATCCAGCTATAGCCATAAATGCGATAGCTTTCTTATTGATCGTTTGGCTAACCGGACTCCTTAACTGAGGAGCATTTTCCTCCAATTGCGACATCTGCTCTCTCTCATACCGTTCTGCATATGGGTTATTGTCACCATCAGAATTATGACTACTATTATTTTCAAATTTATCAGACATAATTAATTCCTCCGCAAACCCACAACATCTTTACCATGCCTCAAAACTAAAACAGGATAAGTGCCATGTACAATAATGAGATTGTCTTCAACATTACTATTAAGAACAAACTCTTCCCCATGCTCACTTTTCCGACCATAAACAGCAGGGAAGTCCCCAGAAAATTTACCTTTGTTTAAATAAATATAAGTAAACTTCTCATCATCATACACTTTTAAAGGAACTAGCCATTCAGCGTTTTTTCCAACTGCGACATCATAATTCGTATGGTATGTTTTCGAAGGATCATAACGAAGGCTATAGCCTGAAAGAGAAGAAGTTGGCAAATTAAAATCAGTATAACTAGGATAACGAAACTTAATTTTATAGTTGACCCCTTTGGATTTAGCATCCGATAATGTCTTCCAGTTTGATGAAACTACTTTCAATTCAAAGATATACTGATGCGCCTGAGTTCGGACAATTAAATTAGTATCTACCGCACTATCTTTTGGCTTCAAATAAAATACATTTTCACGGCGTACTAAATCCCAGCCGTCACTTAGGCCACTACCAAAATCCTTAATAACCTCCCGAGGGCTCAACTCAATTTGAGTAACGATCCCCAATGCTGTATGAACAGGGTAAGTCACATCCGGCTCAAAAAAATATTCTTCAACCGAAGCAGCATTAGCAATTTGCATCAAACATAACGCAATCCAACCGAAACAAACATAATTTGTTTTGACTTTCATCGTTGCTCCCCTCTATTATTTACAACAGAAGCAGCAACCTCATTATCCCCATCCTTTCCTCCTCCGGATAGATTATTGCTAAGCTCTGGTATCTTATTCAGTATTCCGTCCAACCCCTCTTTAGGAATTGACGTACTGGCATCAGGGTCCACTCTATAAGACGTAACTTGGAAGCCAAGCGGGTTAGCCATGCGATATTTTTCATCCATTTCCAAGTTTGAATTATAAGTATAAGTTAAAGTAGCTACGTTACTATCTATATATCGTAAACTACCATTTACTTTATCCAAAATAAATCTTTGAAATCTTACTGTCGCACTAGCATCCCGCCCATTTTCTTTTCCACTATTATTAAGGACGATACTTAAAATTTTCACCCTAATTGATCTAGCTGAGCCATAAATATTAAAAGGGCTATTAGGGTTACTCTTATTCATTGTATTACGATAAGTATTAGATACGGACGGCACAGACATTGCATATACCACAGCCCAATCATTATCATAAATAAGCTGACTATCAAATGATTCTCGAGCAATTACAAAATGTGTAATATTACTTTTATTAACTGCCTCACTTGTAGTAATATTATTTACTCCCCAATCTCCTTTAAGTTTTGCAACAGTAGCCTGACCCGTATAAGCATCAGCCATAACCAGATAAGGTTCTTTTACTTTTAACGGCAACACATAAAATAATCCACCAATCAAACAAATAGATATAAAAGTTGAAATACCTGCTACCATCCATGCCCGTTTCTCATTTTTTCTACGGATATCTACCAAAGTAGATTCAAAATCTAAAGATTTTCTTACTACCTTATCTAAATCTGTTGACTGCTTTTTTTTCATATTTGGTTTTCCAACTAAAAATTAAACATAACTCAAATTACATAAAATTATTTTTTATCTACTTTACTTTTGCCTTTAGTTCTTACGGTAACACCTGTCTTCTTATATGCCATAATAACACCATCTTCTATATAAAAAATCATCCCTTTATCACTATACATATCCGTAAGCTCACTTAAAGCATTTTGCAAGCTTTGTTGCTTAATTGCTTTTACTCGTTTGAACAATGTAAAATCATAAGCGTGATCGTAAATCAAAGGCATGTTAGATTCCTCTGCCCACCGTTCCAACAATCCTTTAACCGTGGTATCTAATTGCACCACTTCATAAAAATGTGGCTTAGTCAACGGAATTGCTACAGACTCCTCGGGCAAATCGTTCAACGGCTTCCAAGAATTAGGGAAATCCGGAGCCTTAGGCACAGAGCATCCGACCAAAAAAACAGCGCAAAAAAATAATAAAGAAAATGGTCTTTTCATAAAAAACACCCAAATAAATATTTTTATTAAAAATGTCTTTCCACACAACAATTGCCGAATAGAAATTAGCATACTGATTTTAAACAAATTTCAAAACCACCTAGTCATTCCATCATATTTCTCACAGCCGTACTAGCCTTAAATCCAAATAATTCAATCAGCTCATTACTTAAATATTAATTACAGATTTTACAAACATAATCCCATGAGAAGGGACTTAATAGAATTAAAAATCTAGTCATATTGAAATAAGCTAAAATATGCGGCTAATACACGACTCAATTAATAACGCAAGATATATTCACAGAATAGCAAGAAAAATAAACATAGGAAAGCTATTTGTAATACATTTTAAATTGTGGTAAATTTTGCGTAAATTAATTAATTTCGTTTATCACAGTAATGCTTTTCACTTGTCCTAATTTAGCCGTTCCAATGGATATTATGCAGCACATTGTGTCTGTTGAATCATCGGGCAATCCTTATGCAATTGGCGTAGTAGGAGCCAAACTACAAAGACAGCCAAGAAATTTACCAGAAGCAATTGCAACGGCAGAAATGTTAGAGCAAAAAGGCTACAATTTTTCGCTCGGCATTTCACAAGTGAATCGATATAATTTATCAAAATATGGCTTAAAATCGTACGAACATGCTTTTCAAATTTGCCCTAATCTGCACGCAGGCTCTCACATTTTAAGAGAATGTTTCGAACGATCAAAAGACTG